>DASTZJ010000180.1:0-14262 GCA_035764345.1 Candidatus Udaeobacter sp. | reverse complement strand
ACTATGGGAGCCGTTCGCGGACGTGCGGGTCGAACTTGTATGCGGCCGCGTCCGGGTGGAACGTCCACTCTTTCGGGATCCGGTCGGAACCGTCTCGCCTCGTAGGAATCGCTGCAGAAGTTGTCTAGCGCGTCGTTCGTTTCGTCGTTCGTTCCACCACCGATTGGTGCCAGAAGGATGAGGAAAGATCAAGAACCGGCGTCCATAAATGCGTATCTCCGCCAGAAAAGGCAAGTCGCGGAAACCGAAGCAGCGCGCGACGTTCTTACCGAGCAGGACGATGCGCTCGACGCGCCAATCCATTAGGACGTCGGCGGCATTGACGTTGCCTGTCGCGTGGTCAAACGCGTCCGCTTTGCCGCGCTTTCCGCTGTAGTGCGTGTTGAGGTGCTTCCGGCGACAGCTCGTCGTAACTCATTCCGGCGAGCCGAGCGATCTTCTGGCCGTTCGGGCCGGCGAGTGGTTTGCGCGGGTCGCCGCGTCGCGACGGCGCTTGGCCGACCAGCCCGATCTTGTGCGTCTCGATCTTCTTCTGTTTCATGATGCCGCCAAGTCACGATAGACCATCACGCGCACGCGTGTGAGCGGCAGTGGCGGGGAGTTTCCCAAAGGTCGATGGCCGCTTTCTCGCAAATCTCTCCACGCGCGCGAGAAGCGGCATAAAAAACGGATTTTTGAACCAGTGGCAATTCGAGTCCTAGCGGGGCAGCGTCCTGTTTTCATAGGGAAATCGACACGGACTCGCACGCGAAAGTTCCAAAGTCCCCAATTTCCATTTCCCTTCCGACAGCGCTTCTATGAGAAACAGCCGGACCACGTCTGCAATACTGAGACCATTTGTCGCCGCGATTTTCTCCAACATGTCGGCTGGCGTTGCCACGCTATTTACTTTGTTGGGTTTCGAACCCATGTGCAGCGATTGTCTGCGAAACGTTTCGTAGCGTCAAGCATTCTTTCTCAACTTTTCTTTGTCTAGCCCGAGAACTACCAGGGTCAATCCCCGTAGAAGTGAATGTGAAGATCGCAAAGACCGGCGCGGTGACCGTCCGCCTCGACCCGGAACTGAAAGGGCGCTTAGCCCAAGTCGCAACCAAACTCGATTTGAGCGAGAACGATATAGTCCGCCACGCGCTGCGCGCAGCAGTGAATGCCATCGAAGCTAACGATTACAAAATTGAGCTGCCGTTCGAGATGTCGCTGAAGGCGGTCCGGCATTAGAACCAGCAAAGTAGCAAAGCGCGGGGCCGCTCTGTCTATTAGACCTTAGTGTAAGTTCATTTGAACGTTAAATCTCTCCAGAGAATGGCAGTTCGAACCATGATTCTGCCTCAATTGTTCTCCACAGGCGAATGACCAAATGCTATTGAATGCTCGCAATGATTCGAGCGACGCTTACGGTTGCCGCCGTTGCGCGCTTCTTTGCAGCACGGCAGGGGCAGCCCTGCTAGTCACGTATGAATCCGCTTGCGAATGTCGACAATCACGGCAAACACCGCTGGTCCGAGAAGAACGATCCAGCCCTACCGCCTACGGACGCAGGCGCAATTCAAGCTGTGACGCCCTCAGATATTTTCAATTGGCAAGGGCCAACAGAGCCTTTGAAATCAAGCTCAGAACGCATCGCGGCTGAACAAAGATGGTACGCGCTCACGGGTCGCGTCGTTGACGCAAAAGTTGAGGCAGACGGCGACATTCACATTGCGCTTGAAAATGCCACAGGAAACTCGGTCGGGACCGTTAGCGCGGAAATCCCTGTTGGCCCAAAGTGGTGTGAGCTCCGGCAAACTGTGTTCGGTTGGACGACGCAGAAGTTTCCATTCAGCGTCAAAACCGCGCACACGCTCAAAATTCGCTAGCCGCATGTCATCACAGTCACGGGCAAAGCGTTCTATGACATTGGCCACGCGCCCGCGGATCATTCAAACCGGCGCGCCAAACCCGAAGGGTACGCGGACTGGGAAACACACCCGGTGATGGCGCTGCACGTCGTTCAGTAGCCGCCCACTGCTCTTTAGAATCGCCCTATTGCTCGTGTGTCTCGGTGACTCTGCCCGCTTCATCGAACACGCGGATGATCGCCCAGCGTGAGCGCGAGAGGGAGCGGTACTTCGCGAACGCGACCGCGTTGCGAACTGCATCTGGGCCTGCATACCAGATTGGGCCCCGTCGGAGGCGATCGCTAATTAGATCAAAGCCGTTCCGGTCCTTACGGGGACGGATCTCATAAACGTCCTGCGTAGCGGTGGAGGACATTTCCATACGGCTGTTTGCATCTCCCTAAAGCTTGTTTGATGGCGCCTCGACCAACCCAAGGCTGTTCTGTCTGGTACCCTTGTATCCCATGTTGTTTATCTTCCACGGCTGTGAAGGCCGACAAAAGAGAGATTTCGGTTACTTTTCGAGAAGCCGACGACGTGGTGAGCGCCTTCGTGGGAAGCCAACTTTCGCGATTATTGGTGCCGGCTTACTCAGTTCAAGTTGCGCAAATCCTGCGAATTTGTCTAATTGCGCGTCACCTAGTTCGCATGCAGGGTCGCGCCTGACATGGTCGGAGCGCGCGTTCACGGCACCATGTTCAGGACTGCTTGCAGGATTCAGAAAAACACAGAGAATAAGAGAACGTAATAACACGCCAGGTCGGTCAAAGTTCCATATGAATCCGATTAAGGGTTCGATCATCGTCTTAGCACTCGCCGCGAGCCCCTCTCCCCGCTGATACACATGCGAGGCCGTTGACACCATGTTGACCGTACCACGGTCGTTTTTGTTCTTTTACGGTCGTTCATGTTCGCAACCGTGCTAGGGAGCGAATATGTCACGAGGGGAAACATTAGATTATGAGTCCCCTGCTCTAACCGCTGAGCTACAGGCCCAGATTAATCACGCATTGAAGCATAGCATATCCCGGTTGACCAACTCTCAAAGCCGAGAAGACGGCTAAAATTTCGGATTGCGTATTTTGAAACCCGGATTTGGGATGACACGGTGATTCGCGGAATCCTGAGCGCCATCGAAATCACAATTCTCAGCATACTGATCCTGGCGACACGCTGCGCGAATTATCAGGATGTTTTTGTCGCCGGGAATATTTATTTCACCGACGCCGATTGTTATGCGCGGATGACGCGCGTGCGAATGTGCTTGGAGCATCCGGGGTTGATCATCCGGCACCACAACTTTGAAAACTTCCCAAGAGGTACCACTCCGCATACGACTGCTCCGCTCGATTATCTCATCCTCGCGCTGTCGATTTTCCTGAAGCCATTCAGCGCGCACGCAATCGATCTCGCCGGCGCGCTTATTTCACCGCTACTCGCGGTGCTCGAAGGCTGGTTTCTCTGGTGGTGGTCGAAGCAAATGAAACTCCGATATCGATGGGTGATGCTGATGCTGTACGCGATCAGTCCCATTCTCGTTCACGGAACCGAACTAGGCAGACCCGACCATCAATCCTTGTTGATACTGTTCATCACGATCGCGATTTGCGCTGAATGGAGCCGTGCAGACGCAGCCGGCACGGCTGCCGCCACAATTCTTAGGAGATGGAGCGTCGTCAGCGGAGTCGCCTGGGGATTGGCGATCTGGATCTCTACTTACGAGTCGCTCGTTTTGTTTCTCCTTGTGATGGTTGTAACCGCACTTGAAAACCCAAAAGCGATCTTGGCCAGGTCTCGACGCGCCGGTTGGCTTTGCTTCGTTCTCGCCATTGCGATCGCGCTTTTGATTGAGCGACGCACCCCGTCATTGTCGATCTTGCATTCTGACTCGCTGTTCCAAAACTGGGCGCGAACGATCGGCGAACTCGGGCACATCTCGCCGGTAAATCCGATCTGGTTGCGCTGGTGCGGCTATTCGCTCCTGGTCATGCCATTGCTCATTTGGATCAGCGTGATCAAGGCGAGACATAAAAGTGAGGAGACGACGCCAACGTTTGTCCTCGTGCTTTTCGTTGCCACTTACGTACTGACAATCTGGCAGGCGCGCTGGGGATACTTCTTTGTACTCGTCTTTGCTGTGGCGCTGTCGAGTTTGCTCGAGCTGATTAAATCGCGCGCGGCAGTTTGGATCGCATTTTCCCTATCAATCTTTCCGATTTTGCGCGATTGGGACGAAACGCTTTGGCCAAACGAAGCGCAACTGGCGGATCGCGTGACACAGCGCAATGAATCGGCGCAGTTGCGCGATCTGGCGCTTAGTTTGCGATCCTCCGAGGTCCACCCGTTCCTTGCCCCGTGGTGGCTTTCGCCATCGATCGCGTATTGGTCCGGGCAGCCTGCGATAGCTGGAAGCTCGCACGAAAGTCTGAATGGCATCGCGGACAGCGCGCGATTTTTCCTTTCGGACGATTGGCAAAAAGCAGACCTAATTCTGCAGAATCACCGAATGGGCTGGGTTGTTGCGTATGATTCCGAACGCGTCGCGCAAAATTCGGGAGCAGTCTTAGGCCAGGCAGTGCCTCCACATGCGCTGTGCCGTGTGCTGGATAAAACGCCAGCCCAAGCTCCGCCGTTCCTGATCTTTTCCGCGCAGAACGGGACGTGCAAACTGTATCGGACTATTGCGCGATAAAAAATTGCGCGCTGAAGCGAGAATTCGTTGACATACGTTGGCGACTGCCACAATCTACGGGATGCTCAAAAGATTCGTCCCGCAAAAGCCGATGCCGCCGGTTCCAGAAAGATCGCGGTATTCGGGTATAGATGACAGCAATCATCCTGCGAATGGCGAAGAACCAATAACAACAACAATCATCGATAATCCAAAACCTATGGCAGATCACGGTGGCAAAGACATCCTCTCGAGCGATGTCGAAATCAAAGGCTCGATCAAATTCCAAAAGGAGCTTCTCATCGACGGGAAGGTCGAAGGGGAAATCAATTCCGACGGCGTGTTGACGATTGGTGAAAACGCTGACATCCGCGGCGAGGTAAAAACCAAATCGATCACCGTCTATGGCAAAGTACACGGCAACATCACGGTGGCCGAGCGTTGCGAACTAAAATCAAAATGCACACTGCAGGGAGATTTGAAAGCAGCGCGTCTTGTCATTGAAGAGGGAGCAACTTTTATTGGTAAGTCCGAAGTCACGAGCGGAGCGGTTTCCGCGAAGGCGGCCCCGGTTCGCCCGGAAGTTGTGCGGCCCGGCGAGCCAATCAAGGCAGCGTTCGGAGGGCGCGGATAAAAAGGGAATCCAGGGGTTAGCGTCCGGTGGCCAGTCCGTCGCCTGCAAAAATCAGTGTGGAATGCCCACACTGTGGCTTCAAGCAGATGGAGTATGCGGCGGCAAAAAGCTCGATTTGTCGCCAGTGCGGTCGCTACTTCTCTCCGTTTGCGCCGAAACCCGGCCTGAAGCTGAGGGTTCGCGAAGAAGCGCCCCCGCCAGCGAACTCTTCCATCCTCGGCAAATTTGAGGATTTTTGGAAACGGCAGCGCAGCTCTGTCATCGAATGTTTCGAATGTAAACGGAAACAGCAGGTTTGTGGCACCGCCACTTCGACAATCTGCCCCGCGTGCAGCGCGCACATTGATCTGCGCGACTACAAAATCACCAGCGGTTTCAGTCGAACGATTCGAACACGCGGAGACGTCCATCTGACAGGCAAAGGGGATCTGGGCAGCAGCAGTGTGGTTTGTCAGTCCGCCTTAATTGAGGGCAGACTGCGCGGCAATCTGCATTGCGACGACACCGCCACGATCAACTTCTCAGGCAAGATTCCGGGTCGTATCAGCGCGCGGCGCATTATCGTCGAGCGCAAAGCCGATATTCATTGCTTTCGACGGCTCCGGGCGGAAAGCATCGAAATCAAGGGAAGAATGTCGGGAGAGATCATTGCCCAAACCGTGACGATTCAAAAAAAAGGCGCACTCGAAGGCGATGTTACAGCGAGGGCAATTACAGTGGAAAAAGGCGGCATGTTTTCCGGTCAACTCGTCATTGGCAGGGCCGACCTTACACAGGGAGAATTGTTGCAGGAACAGAAAACGGACATCGCAGGCGTTCCAGAGGGCGATTTTTCGGACGTCGCCCAGCGGCCTTTACCCGCGACTTAACCGCAATCTTCTCCATGCAAAGACTGCATCCACGCAGTCCGTACGAGAAACTTGGCGGCTACGTGCATCTGCCGCGTTTGATCGACAAGGCCAGGCTTCACCGCAAAGGCCTGCTCAACGGCTACAACTATAAAACCGTCGGGTTCGACAAGCATCTGCTGGCTTTTCTAAAAATTGACGGCGACGCATTTGAAGAAATCGTCAACAGCCTGGACGAGGATGAGGCAATTCTATGCTGGGTGCAGACAAACGGTGCGCGGCATTCTCCCGAAGGAATTGAACAGTGGAACCAAGCGATGATTTCACGGCATCCGGACACGGCCGCAAAAAAGGCGCGCTTTCTCCACTTTCTCAAGGAGGCCGGTGGCGAACGGCGCAAGGATATTAGGACTTATTTCGATCTGATCGAGTTTGACGAAGGTCGGCTGAAATGACGCTTCACGCTTCGACTTTTCCGAGCAGCTGATCTGCGCTCTCCAGTGTTCCTTTGCTTCCGATATCGAGCCATTTCCCTTTGATCTGATACGTCTTTACCGGTTTACGCGTGTAGAGCCATTGCACAAACCGGCCCGGCTGATCGGGGTTATTGCCAGCCGCAAGATACGTGGTCAAGAGAGAGAGGACCGCAGGGGAGTAATAGTAAAGCGCGATCGCGGCCAGGGTTCCCTGCGGCTTTTGTGGTTTCTCTTCCAGGTGAGCGATGATTCCATCGTCGTTGATTAAGACGTTGCCGTACTTTTTGATCGCTTCATGGTCGCCAACGTCATAGACCCCTACCGTTGCTTCGCTCCCTTTGGCGCAAACCACAAATCCCTCAAGCAATTCAGTAAATAAGTTGTCGCCGGCAACAATTAACAGGCTGCTTTGGCTTAAGTTCTCGCGCGTGACAACAAAATTGATATCTCCAATTGCTCCCAGCTTATCGTCGTCGCTCTTGGAGCCATCGTTGACAATTTTGAACCTGAATTGCCGATGTCGGTTTTGATAGCGCTCGCTCCAAGCCTGAAAGTCCGCCGTGAATTTGTCATTCGTCACTACATAAATCGTTTCCAGATCGGGAACACCCTGAAGGTTGTCCACTACCCATTCGATAATCGGCTTACCACCGACGGTGAGCAATGGCTTCGCTTTGTTGAGTGTAAGTGGATAAAGGCGGGTTGCATATCCGGCGGCGAGAATTAGAGCGTTCATAAGACTAAGAGAGCAGAGCTGCGCTTCTTACTACTTCGATTTCGTAGCGCCTCCACCCAGAATTGCATTTTGAAGACGCTGCTGAATCACCCTGATGCGATGCGGATCGGTAATCTTGGCGCGTGTAAAACGATCCGCGACATACAAAGTATCAATGGCTGCGCCAGCCTGCGTGTTGATGCGAGAAAGCGGGATCAGAAGATTTTCGCGGTCAAGGCAAGTTAAGACATCGTAAAGCAAGCCGAGCCGGTCTGGTGCCTGAATCTCAATAAGCGCATAAACCGGATGCGTTTTGTTATCGATTGCAATCCGCGTTGGAAATTCAATTCCTGTGGTGAGATGATGGCTTTGACGCTTGGCTCTTTCGATTAACGGAAGGAAATCAAAACTCTCATCTTCGAGCGCTCGGCGCAAAGTTTGCTCTACCAGCGTAAAGTCGCGCTGGTGTGTAACGGGCTGTGCTTTCGTGTCGCACACGCGAAAAACCCCCAGCACGACGTTGTCTCCGCGCGGAAAGATATCAGCGCTCAAAATATTCAAAGGCACAACCGAAAATGAGCCGGCCACTTTTGCCAATAACCTTTCACGCTCCCACGTACAGAA
Organism: Candidatus Udaeobacter sp.; assembly: GCA_035764345.1. Classification (GTDB taxonomy): domain Bacteria; phylum Verrucomicrobiota; class Verrucomicrobiia; order Chthoniobacterales; family UBA10450; genus Udaeobacter. The sequence continues at coordinate 6,417 of DASTZJ010000180.1, read as the reverse complement.
GGTGACAACACTGTGGCCCTGCTCCGGAACGGCCTTCCATTGAATCGCCGGAGCCACCGGAAAATCTCCTCCGCTGGAGATATTCTCCAGAAACGACCGGAACAGTTTCAGGTGTTCGATAATCTCGGGGACATCGCTGGCGCGAAAATAATTATCAGGCATGAACTCAAAGTGTGCTTCAATCTCTCCTGCAAAATCTGCGGAAAGTTTTGCGGTTACCGAGGCCTGCAAACTCTCGCGCTCGACCTTTGTTTGTTCGTAGTAAGACTTCTGATCCGCCAGGCACCGAGAGGTCTCGTGAAATAATTCCCATACCAGAGATTCTTTCCAATCCGACCATCCCTCCGCGCTTGTACCCTGGCCATCCGCCAGTGTAAGCAACATCAGCGCATTTAAGTTTTTCTGATGCTTCACAATGTGGGCGAAGTCTGTCACTGTGGCTGGATCATCAAGATTTCTTTGCTGCGCGATCTTGGAAAGCGTGAGGTGATGATCTACCAGCAGGATAAGCGACTTTCTCTGCTCGGACGACAACTGCAGACGTGCAGCGACACGCTGGGCGAACAGCGCGCTCGCTTCAGAGTGTGGCCGCGCGCCAACCGCTTTACCGCTATCGTGTAAAAGAAGCGCGAGATACAGAACAAATGGATCGTCCAGTTGCTCAAAAATCTTGCGATAAGCGATCAGCTTCGGGTCATTCGTCTGCGCCAAGGCATCAAGTTTATCGATGCACACCAGTGTGTGCTCGTCGGCCGTGTAACGATGCAGAAATTCATGCTGCACCAAACATGTGAGCTGCCCGAATTCGGGAATGTAGCGCCCGAGAAAATCGACCCGATGCATCATTCGGAGGATGCGACCTACTCTCCCTTTTTGTGAAAGAATCGTTTTGAAGACTGCCCGCGGCCCGCGTGCATACTGATAAGTTCGGGTGACCTGGCCGAGGCTTCTGCTCAAAAGGTCCTCCAGTTCCGGGCTCAGATCCAGGCCCCGTTCCTGCGCAAACTGAAAGGCTCGCATCATTTGCTCGGGGTCCTTGCGAAAAACATCGCGCCGCGCCGGGTGCAACTGCTTGTTGCGAACAAAGAAAAAATCTCCCACAGGAGTTTTGTCCGCTCGCATCAGCGGAAGAAAACTGAACAGAGAACGGGTCTTGCTTGTAACATATCCGCTTACAAATTGCTCCGTGATGCGTTCCGTGACGCGGAAGATGTTTCGCGTGTGCTCGTAATAGTCCCGCATGAGCGTCTCACTGCGGAGCTGGCCGTTCCCAGAAGAATAATCGAGGCGTTCTGCGATCTGTTCCTGCAAATTAATGTGAAGGATGTCGGTCGCGCGTCCCGTTGCGTAATGCAAGGCGGTGCGCAAACGCAGGAGAAAATCGTAGGCTTTTTCTATTCGGCGCTGGTCGCTTTCGCTCAGCCAGTCTTTCCCCACAAGCTGCTTCGTGCTCAGTGAACCCTCTCTGAAATAGGTCATCCAAAGAAGGTTTTGATAATCGCGCAGTCCGCCGCATCCGCTTTTCAGGTTCGGCTCCTGTAGATAGACGCTGTCGCCGAATTTCTTGTGCCGGGCGACCTGATCCTGCATGCGCAGTTCCACATATTCGCGTTCATATCCGTTGACGCACTTCGAACGAAATTGCCGCCGAAATTCCCGTGCCAACTCGGCATCGCCCGCGAGAAACCGCGATTCCAGCATGGCAGTCTTTGTGCGCATGTCCCGATTGGCTTGAGCGACTGCTTCTTTGATCGAGCGCGTGGAGTGTCCGACCTTGAAGCCGCTGTCCCATAAAAGATAGAGAACTTGCTCCACCATCTCCTCCAGAAGCGGCGAAATCTCCTTCGTCCCCTGATGATGCAAAAGCATCACGTCGATGTCACTAAACGGGTTGAGTTCGCCCCGGCCGTATCCACCAAGGGCGATCAAGGCAAGTGGAACCTTGGCGGCCCCGTTTCTGCGAACAGCGGTTGCAGCAGCGTCGAAAACATATTGCAATAAAACGTCAACCAGATCAGCGCGCCGGGCACAAATTTCGCGGCCACCCCCGCCCGCCTGGTGCTTCAGGCGCAACCGATGCTCCTCGACGTTGAGAAACTTCTTGTAAAGCGGGAGTACTTCGGTTGGACGTCTGGTACCCGTCGCCGCAAGACGGCTTGCAGCGTGCGTCAAAACTTGCTCCAGATGACGGGACGTTCTCATCGCCAAATCGGATTGCTGTTCAATCTAAAATCGGAAACCCAAAATCCAAAATCCCATCTCAGCTGGAGAAGGAGCAATCGGCCACTGATGCTCTCACCATGGCAGCACGATCGTATCCCGTGCCGAGGTTCAGTATTTCAGGAATGAAGTGACTGGCGTTGGCTCGAGTTGCTTACGGCCATGAAGAAATTCCAACTCAATCAGAAACTGTGCTTCGAGGAGGTGTCCCCCGGCTTTGCGAATGAGGACAGTCGCGGCGGCAGAAGTCCCGCCCGTCGCCAGCAAATCATCTACCAGCACAATTCGTTCGCCTGCGTTAATGGCATCGATGTGCATCTCCATTTCCGCTTCGCCGTACTCCAGCGAGTAACTCGCAGTCTCAGTCTGGAACGGGAGCTTGCCACGCTTTCGGATCGGAACGAAACCAACACCGAGCTCATAGGCGACCGCCGATCCAAAGAGGAACCCGCGCGCATCGATCCCAACGATCTTATCAATCTTTCTCCCGCGGCAACGCTCCAAAAATAAATCAATGGACGCATGGAACAAGGCAGGATCACTCAAGATCGGCGTGATATCTTTGAAGACAATTCCCTTCTTCGGAAAATCGGGAACGTCGCGCACACTGGCACGTAATTTCTCGGCCACGTTGGAAGCCATCCGCGCGACGCTAGCGGCCTGCGAACAAACGTCAATGGCGACGGACTAATGAGTTATTGTTCGCGCAGATGCAATTCTTCGGTCTTGCCGTTTGTGACTAACCAATGTTTCTCGTGTAACACGTAGTGAACTCGTGTTTCGTCCGGCGAAACACAAATGTAGCCGGCGCGAGAATCTTCCCCGAGGATTTCCAGTGACCGCAACGATGTCTGATAAATAGGAAGGCGGTCTTTGGGCTCGTAAAATATCTCCATCTCGCCTTCTGTGTCCCGCTTAACTTTGGGTCTCCGGAGTCGAGCAAACCATCCATCGCCGGAACCGCCCATTCGTGAGAGCTGCACGTACACCGTATCGCGATTGACGCCAATATCGGCTACACCGATTTCAGCAGGCGTCGCATTCTGCGTCTCAAGTGTCGCAAACGGAGGATACCGGTAAGCTGCTATCGAGAAGTCATCCTGTCCGTCAATCTTGTCTGTTTGGATTTCGCCGCACCACAAATCACCATATGTCGCGAAGAATAATTCACATTGGCAGCAAACGCTAAGCATGAAGGATAGGGATGGCGTCGCATGCGCACGGGAATCCACTCCGCTGGATCGTTGAACATGAACACCGGATGTTCTCGGTCATCCGTTGCCACGAAAACACGCTGCATCTTGGGATCGTACGCAATTCGCGAGAAACTGACTTCGGTTGGGGCGTCGCGCATTCTGGTCAACCGCCCGGACTCTGGTTCAAAGGACCAGACAGCTTTGGCTGTCGTACAGAAGAAGCGATTTTTGTGCGTACAGGTGATTCCGCGAAGCCCGTCGGAACTGTCAAGCTGCGTCAATAGAATTTTCCGGGCCGTCTTCTCGTTCAGATCAATTTCTTCTACGGCTGGTTTGGACTCGATGTCGCTGATTAGGTAAACTCGTTCACCGTCGCTTGAAAAGACTGCATCGCCGGCGCTGCAGTACGATACTCTGAATAGGAAAACCAGGACGGCACCTATGAAGGCTGTTAGCGTGTTGCGCGCCATGGACATAGAATTGACCGCCATGCTGACGGAATACAAGCTGCTTTGCCATGAGGGCAAGCGACTCTACAGTAGGCTTGGGTGGATCGAGATTTTCTAATCGTTTCGACAATCTGTTTTCTCGCGGCAGTCGTGCGCACCGGGGTCGCTTTGCGCGCCGGCGTTTTTCGGACAGGAAAATTCAATTTTCTTGCGATTGGACTTGGCTTTGTTTTTCAAACTGCGTTTTTGTCGATCCGCGGTCATGCATTGGGACGGTGTCCACTGACGAACTTGTTTGAGGTCTTTATCTTTCTCGCCTGGTCGGTAGCACTGATCTACATGCTGGTCGGCCCAACCTACCGTCTCTCACTCATGGGTGCGTTTACTGCGCCGCTGGTAGTGCTGTTGCAAGGCTTTGCGTTGATTGCGCCAATCGATGTTCGTCATCCAGTCAAGATGCCCGCCAATCCTTCCCTGGAATTTCATGCGTCGGTTTCGCTGGTCGCCTATGGCGCGTTCGCACTCGCCTGCATCGCCGGAGTGATGTACCTCGTGCAGGAGCGCCAGCTCAAGACACATCAATTGCGCTCAATTTTTTATCATCTGCCGCCCCTGACTGATCTCTTTGCGGCAATCACGCGCCTGCTTTGGTGGGGTTTCATCCTGTATACGGTCGGGATTGCCAGTGGCTTTTTTACGGGCCGGCCATTGCCGCGCCTGCAAGTGGTGGCTGCCGTCGGCGTTTGGTTGCTGTACGCAGCTATCTTGCAAGGCCGGTATTTTCGTCGAATCGCGCCAAAGCGAGTTGCGGCGCTTTGCATTATCGGATTTAGCGCGGCTCTGACGCTCCTCTGGGGAATCACTTTCTCGGCGCAAACGCACTCTGTCCCATGAACCTTTTCTGCGTCGGCCTGAGTCATCACACTGCGAACGTGGAAACGCGAGAACGTTTCGCCGGTACTGGCGCTGAATGTACTCTTCGCGCGGCAGGTTGCGCGGAAGCATTGGTGCTCGCCACCTGTAACCGCGTGGAAGTCTATGGCGCGTCGGAGAAGCGTGTCTCGACGGATGAAATTGCTCGGTGTCTATTGCAAAAACGCGGGGTCAGCGACCTCGGATACAGCAGAGCATTGCCCTTTTACCGTTACGAAGCTGAAAAGTGCGTACAACATCTGTTCCGAGTTGCCTCCGGATTAGATTCAATGGTTCTAGGCGAGACTGAAATTCTTGGACAAACAAAAAAAGCTTATCAATCTGCGCGCGCGTCTGGCGCGGTCGGGCCCTGCCTTCATCGGCTCTTTCAACGGGCCTTTCGCGTGGCGAAGCAAGTCCGCACGCATACCGAAATCACGCGTGGATCCGTGTCAGTCGGTTCGGTCGCGGTTGATCTGGCTCAGAAAATTTTCGGTGAACTCGGCAATTGCAGGGTCTTGGTTTTGGGAGCCGGTGAGACGAGCGAGCGCACGGCACGCGCTCTCATTTCCCGAGGCGTAAGCGATCTGCGTGTGAGCAATCGCTCAAATGATCGCGCCCATGAGTTGGCACAACGAGTAGGTGGCCAGGCCGTCCAGTTCGATGAGTGGCCGCGGCAATGCTGCGAGATCGATATCCTGATTACATCTACTTCTTCGGAAGCTCCGCTGCTGACCCCAACAAACCTGGGACCCATGTTAGCAGATCGGATCGATCGTCCACTTTTCATCATCGATATCGCCGTTCCGCGCGATGTCGATCCTGCCGTGAACGAAATGGAAGGCGTGTACATTTACGACATCGATGCATTGCGGTCTGTCGCGGAGCAATCGCTTGCAGTGCGCCGGCAGCAAATAGCCTGTGCCGAAGCAATCATTGCCGAACATGTCGCAGATTTCCTCGTGAAAGTTTTGCACGAACTGAACCGCACTTCGCGAATCGCCGGGCATCCACCGGTCGCTGACAGTTCGCTACGCGCATCGCAGCTGTAGGGGGCTGACGTATCTGCTTAGCGCCAAAGGCGCTTTCTCAATCCAGCCTGGGGCAGCCCCTAGGAATCCGGTCATACGCGTGAACCAGCGCTGAAAGCGCGACTCAATACCGCATGCAGTCAATAATGCTTAAAGGCGCTCCGGAACGAATCGCCGCTTCAGCGCTGCATCTTGGGATGCACTATTTCCCTGGGGCGCTGCCCCAGGCTGCCAATGAGTACCGCGCCTTTGGCGCTAACCACAGACAAGCCGATAGCTTCCCCTGCCCTTTATCGCGGGCTACATTCCTGTGATGACAAGAAAAATCATCCTGGGCACACGCGGCAGCGACCTGGCACGTGCGCAAGCCCGGCTTGTTGAGAGAGCAATTCAAGCGGCGCGACCGAATGCAGGAATCGAGACGAGAATCATCGCGACACAAGGCGACAAAGCCAGGTTTCTCGAGCGTCAGGCTGGTCGTAAAGGATTGTTTACGGCAGAAATCGAGCGAGCGCTTCTTGCCGGCGACGTCGATGTCGCGGTCCATAGCGCGAAAGATCTTCCGAGTGAAACGAATCCAAATGCAGTAATTGCTGCGGTTCTTCCTCG
>DASTZJ010000179.1:0-21557 GCA_035764345.1 Candidatus Udaeobacter sp. | reverse complement strand
GACGATTTGATGGCGCGCTATTATGAATTGCTCCTTGGACGCGCTTCGCCAGCTGACATGCATCCGCTCGAAGCCAAGAAACAGCTCGCTTTCGAAATCGTCGAGACCTATCACTCAGCCGCTACCTCCAAAAAAACGCTGGATGAGTGGAACACCCGCTTCACCAAGCGCGATCTGGAACACGCCGATCTGCCTGCGTTTTCAGCGGTTTCCTGGAAGGGACTGACGGCCGTCGCGCTCGTGTCGAATGTTTATCGCGAAGTATTTAATCTCGAAAAATCGCACAGCGAAGTTTCACGGCTGATTAAACAGGGCAGCGTAGAAATAGATGGAGCGAAAATTCGCGACCCAAAAGCCACAATCCCTCTTAAGTCGGGGCAGACTCTTCGCCTCGATAGAAAACACGCCGTGCGAGTGCGCTGATGCCTGGCACACGTTGGAAAGGTGGGAACGCCGCCTTTCGCGGTGGTCCCTACCAAGATGTTTCGTTTTGTCAGGCAGTAGCTGTTTGGAACACAGGCAGAACGCGCGCATGATCCAGGTAGCTGGCAGCGATGCCTTCGAAGTGCGCGCGAATACTGCGCAGTTCGGCAGTCACAAAACTGTCCACGAAATGCAGGCGCCGATCCAGCCAGGCAAACAGCTTGTTCTTGATCTCGTAGTGAACCGCGAGCGTGACTTCAGTGCAGTGTGGCCGAATCTCGGCGAAATCAACGATGCCCATCAGCGCAATATTTCCGCCTACGGATTCGAACGAGTACTGATCAGGCGAGTCGCCATCGACCGACAGCAAGACCGTGTGAGCCTCAAAGCCGAGCGGACCGCGAAAGCTGAAGTCGACGGTCTTGGACGAAGTCACAGTTGCCCGTGTGACCATTAAGAATTGCCGCCGGTACGATTGAATGCTGGCAAGACGTGCTTTGCATTCTGCCACCGGCTGGCTCATGTGTAAGGTTTTTTGTAAGAGCATACAGATAAGGCTTTTTGTTACAAAGAGGGAGCAATAGGGATGCCATTCTCATTCCCCAGTAGGGTCGTACGCAGAATCCCGTGAAGTGTGTTCGTTTTTTTTACAACCCTGTATCGGGGCAACACGCTACGGGTTGATCATCGAATCAAGTATAAACCGCCAGTCAGGAGGCAATTCCGTAAGATTTTCTCCTAGTCCACCAAGCACCGGAACATCAAGAATTCTCTTGAGCATGTCGGCATTGGTCAGAGTAGCTATGTCGCCAGTGTCGCCGGTTGCTTGAGCGTTGTTCAATACAAGCCCTACACAGCGCAACCCGTGCCCCAGGATGCTTTGCACAGTGAGGACTGCATGATTAATGCAACCGAGCCGATTGTATGCGGCCGCCAAGACCGGCAGCTGCATCGCAACCGCCAGATCGCTAACGAAATAATTGCGATGAATCGGCACCATCCAGCCGCCTGTCCCTTCCACAATCACGTGTTCAACCCGATTCTGAAGATAATGAAAAGCAGTGAGGATATGGTCGATACCAATATCCACTTTCTCCATCAAGCTGCCCACGAAAGGCGCTGCAGGCGTTTTTAACCAAACCGGATTAACATCGTCGATTGTTAGGCGATTGCTGCTGGCCGCCAGCAATAACTCTGCATCTCGACGATCTCCGCAGCAGATCGGTTTCATCCCAGCACAGGACACGCCCGATGCCCGCAACAGATGCAAAAGCCGGGCGGCGATATACGTCTTGCCTACACCCGTGTCCGTCCCGGTGATGAAGAGACTCACGCAACCTGCCTTACACGCTCCGATCTGTCGGTTGTGTGATTCGCGCTAATCGTTTGCACCATTGATCGGAAGACTTTTGCCCCATCCGTGCTGCCAAGCCGCGCATCTGATGCGCGATCAGGATGAGGCATCAGTCCGAACACGTTTCGCTCGCGATTGCAGATGCCCGCGACGTTTTCAATCGACCCATTCGGATTCGCTTCTGGCAAAATGCGTCCCTGGCTATCGGAGTAGCGGAGAATCACTTGTTGATTAGCGTTCAAATCTCGCAATGTGGTTGCATCTGCGAAGAAACAGCCTTCGCCGTGCGCTACCGGCAGTCGGAGGAGTGTGCCTTTTGGGCAACCGTGCGTGAATGGTGAGTCATCCACTTCCACGCGAGTGGTAGCCATGTCACATACAAAACGTAGCGAACGATTGCGAACCAGCGCGCCCGGCAACAGACCGGCTTCGCACAAAACTTGGAATCCGTTACATGTCCCTAGAACGAGCTTTCCAGCACGCGCATCATTAATCACCGCCTCCATGATCGGCGAAAAACGCGCAATGGCGCCGCACCGCAGGTAATCGCCGTACGCAAATCCACCGGGCAACACAATTGCGTCAAAATCGTCCAGCGAGGTTTCCTTGTGCCAGACGTATTCGGCGCGCAATCCGTCGAGTCCATTAATTGCTGCAACGCAATCCTGATCGCAATTTGAACCGGGGAACTGAACAACGGCGAATCTCATCATCAATTCAGTGCACCGCGGCGGCGCGCTTCTCTGCGTGATAATCATTGACGACCAGACAGGCGTGAATAACGCCCGGAATCCAACCCAGCAAAGTCAAAATGAGGCTGAGAAAAAAACTGGCGATGCGACCTGTCAACAGCACGGCAAGGGGTGGCAACACAACACAGAAAAAATATCGCAGCGCTTTCATTTTCGTTTCCTCGTCTTTGGCTTTTCTAGTTGGGCGTTGGGCCTTTTCTTCCGATCTGCCACACCAACGTCTTGCAGTTCGTAGTCTTCAATCACTGGATTCGAAAGCAAATCTCGACAGAGGCCGCGCAATCGGGTTTCGAGGTCGCCGTTTTGCCCATCGATATCTATCTCCATGTATTTCCCGATCCTGACGCTGCGGACTTCCGGCATGCCCAGGTGCCGCATGGCATCACGCACTGCATTACCCTGAGGATCGAGCACCGCAGCCTTCGGCATGACGATGACCTTTGCTTTCACCTCTTCACCATATTTGCGTGCGTCGTGCGAACAAGCGCAATTCAAAAACCGAACTACTTCAAAACAACGACGTCCAGTACTCCGTCGCGGCGAAGCACATTGACGCCCACGTCTCCCTCATCATGTCTGGTAAGCAAAAGATCGGCGCGCCCGTCTGCTATCTTCAAGCCGCGGATCGTCACCTGCCGGAGAAAACTCGGTAGAATTGGCTTTGAGAACGTCAGTCTTCGTTCCGAAGCCGACACGCTCAGGCCCAGGCAAGCTTCGAGCAGAAGAAACACAGAACCCGACGCCCAAGACTGAGGAGCGCACGCTACAGGATAAAGCGTTGGCGCCTCGCCAGGGCGTCTGGGAAAACCACAAAAAAGTTCGGGAAGACGGTGCAGATCAAGGAACAGGCTCGCATCGAGCAAACCGGCAAGGACGGTAGCTGTCGATTCCCTCAGGCCATAGCGCGCGAACCCAGCTGCAATTAACGAGTTGTCGTGTGGCCAAACGGATCCGTTGTGATATGACATCGGATTGTAACGCGCCTCGCTTGTAGCGACCGTCCGAATTCCCCAGCCGGAGAAGGACGTTTCATGTGTTAGCGTTGCTGCGACGCGTCTGGCATGCTCCTGCGTCGCGATACCAGCAAAAAGGCAGTGTCCCGCGTTCGACGTTTGCACCCTGCAGGGCTGCTTTCTGCCATCGAGCGCAAGGGCGTATGTGGAAAGTTCATCACACCAAAAACTCTCTTCGAACCGCCGGCACAAGGTTTTGGCTTGCTTTGATAAATCACGTGTCCGTGCGGGATCGCCCAGGAGCTCAGCCAACTCGGCCGCCGCCAGCTTGGCAGCGTAAACGTAGCCCTGCACCTCGCATAGGGCGATTGGCCCCTCGGCGGACGTGCCGTCCGCATGGAAAATCGCATCGTGAGAGTCCTTCCAGCCTTGATGGATGAGACCGAGTTTCGACCTGCGAGTATACTCGACGAAGCCGTCGCCATCGACGTCACCGTAACGATCGATCCATGCGAGCGCGCGCTCAATGTTCGGCCAAATAGATTCAACGAACACGCGGTCAGCCGTGCGCTTGTAGTACGCGCCAGCGAGCATGACGAAAAGCGGTGTTGCGTCGATGCTGCCGTAGTAACGCTTGAATGGAACTTCGCCTAATGCGGCCATCTCGCCGGCGCGCGTCTCGTGCAGCACCTTACCGGGCTGGGCATCTTGCTCGGCATTTTCCGCGTCCGCTTGGGTGGCAGCGAGATACGCTAGGACGCCGCGCGCGAGAGTGGGATCAAACCACATGCACTGAAGCGCGGTAATAATTCCGTCTCGTCCGAACTCCGTGCTGAACCAGGGAACACCAGCGTATGGATACGGCCCATACGGGGTTTCCGTCCGCATCATATGGAGATCAGCAAGGGAGCGGTTCAGCCAATCATTGAACTGTTCGTTCGAGGCAAAGATCTGAGGCTCTCGTGCGTGCGCCGATTCCAGCGCGGTGGCCGCTTCTTGGACGACCTTTTCGTAACAAGGCTTAACCTCAACTTGGGAATCAGCGTCCGCTTCGCAGGCAATTGCCCAGCGGTAGTTGGCCGCCTCGCCAGGCTCCAGCCGAATTTGGTAGGTGGCCGCCGACTCGCTTAACCGCGTGGGTGTCGGGTCGAAGACGATTCGCGTCCGGCGGACGCACGCGTCCAATCCGTCATACGCGAGCACCAGCCCATCCTGCGCAAGCTGCGTTGGTATCCGCTGGCCGCGGCGTTCCCGCCTAATACCTCGCACCTCGAAGATGTCAGCGAAATCAGCGTCGAATTCGACTGAGAAGGAAAATTCCACAGCCGCGCGCCCGTAGTTGTGGATTCGAAGTCGCTCGTGACATGTTCTCTCCCAGAGAATCTTTGAACGGAAGACGTGGAGTGTTCCTTGGGGAATTACTATCTCCCCATTGCGCCACACATCGGCGTTGGTGGCATCCACCGCCAGAACGGCGTTGTCCTCTCTGATGGTAGAGCTCAGCAAAAGAGGACGATCCTTTCCTAGCTTTAGGGTCAGCCGGCACAAGAAGCGAGTATCTTGGTAGTATATTCCGAGCTCACCAGTACCGAATGGCTCGATGTCGCCGAATCGGTCAAAGACAGCGAAAGTATCCGCCTGCTTCAGAACCCGGGTGCGGACATCGATGCGGTGGGACGACGAGCGAATGTAAAACTCGTCCCGGATGCGAATGACTTCCTTAGCCATTATGCACGCGCCTTCAACGGCTCGTCTTGTTTGCTATTAATCAACCGCTCGTACACGCGCACGTAGTCATTGGCCATTCGAGTGGCAGTGAAGCGTTGCTCGAAGGCTTCCCGACAACGCTTCCGGCTCAGCTTCGGGACTCGCCGCACTGCTTCTACAGCATCTTCTAGTTCTTCCACAATGAAGCCGGTGTGACCTTCGTCCATTATCTCGGGGACTGCTCCTCCGCGATACGCGATCACAGGCGTGCCGCAGGCCATCGCTTCAATCATCACGAGCCCAAATGGCTCGGGCCAGTCGATAGGCGACAGCAATGCGTAAGCGTTGCCCAGGAACTCATCCTTCTCTCCGTCGCCGATCTCGCCGACAACCTCGACCAGCGAGTCACGGAGTAATGGCTCGATCGCGCTCTTGAAATACTTCCTGTCCACTCGATCCACTTTGGCAGCAATTTTAAGCGGAATCCGGACTCGTTTGGCAATTTCGATTGCCCGGTCCACTCGTTTTTCAGGCGAAATCCGCCCCAGAAAGGCAAGATAACTTCCCGGCTGCGCGCGGAACCGGTACAGGTCAGCCGGCAATCCGTGATAAACGGTGGCCTGCCAGTTTGCCCACGGTAAAGGTTCTCTCTGTACATTCGAGATCGAGATAACTGGCATGTCTCGAAACTGCTGGGAGAGAGGAACGAGGTCCGGAATATCGAGCCGCCCGTGCAACGTCGTTACGTGTGCTATCGGCTGCCGGCGACTCAGGGGAAAGTGCAGATAGTCAACGTGAAAATGGATGATATCGAATTCTGCGGCCTGTTGGAACACATGTTCAAGCATAACAATGTGGTGCGCCAGTTGGTCTATGCAGTGCTTGTCGAGACGCAGTGAACGCCGGCATGCCGCGACAAGCCGGGCTTTAGTCACGGAATCCCCGCTTGCAAAAAGCGTCACCTCATGCCCTTGGCGAACCAATTCTTCCGTGAGGTACGACACCACCCGTTCGGTTCCTCCGTAATATTTCGGCGGAACACTTTCGTAAAGTGGCGCGACCTGAGCGATTCGCATAACAATCCTAAACCCTCCCTATAAAGAACTATCCAAAATTTTTCATCCGGCTTCCAAGGTTAAATCACAGCGACACAAACCAACGCGCCAAGAGTTCTCCCCCTTAACTCTCGCGAACAACCTCCGTGGGTTTTTTGTCTTCGCGTAAGCCGAGAAAGACCGGCGCACGCAATTTTTTGTCACGAGTCCACTCGGCAAATTTGATTTCACAAACGAGAACGGGGTTTACCCAATGCATTTTGCGCATCATCGAAGGCGTGATGTCTTGCACCCACTGCCCATTTTGCTTTGATGGCAGATCGACAAAAGGGCAATCGTCGCGCGTTTCTCTCTGAAATTTTTTGTACAACATCGACAACGATTTCACAGTGAAGCCGGTGCCAACCTTGCCGGCAAAAACGAGCTTTTCGTTCTCATAATAACCAACGAGGATCGCGCCGAAATATTTGCGAGACCCTTGCGGCGGCGTGTATCCGCCGATAACGAATTCCTGTTCGTTGACACATTTGAGCTTTATCCATGCGCCGCTTCTGCGCCCGGGTTCGTAAACAGAGTTACGCTGTTTGCCGATAATCCCTTCCAAGCCGCGACGCTTTACTTCTTCGAGAAGTCGTTTGGCGTCGCCGCCAATCGCGCCGGAGTAACGGATCGGGTCACCTGCGTCGGCGCAGAGTCTTTCGAGAATGTTCTTTCGTGCCTCCAATGGCAACGACACCAGACTCTTTCCATCGATCTGGAGGAGGTCGAATGCGTAAAAATAAACTGGTGTCTTTCGTCCCTCCATCTCGCGCGCTTGCAAGAGTTGAAACGAAGAACGGCCCTCCTCGTCGAGCGCGACCACTTCGCCGTCGATTACGCATTCGCCCGTCGGCAAAGCTTTTATCGCTTCGACGATCTCGGGGAATCGCGCAGTCAATTCGTTTTCATTTCGCGATAGAAGTGAAACCTTTTCGCCCCTTTTGACTCCGATCAGGCGGATACCATCGAATTTGAGTTCGTAAATCCAATCGCCGGTCGCTGGTGGTTCCCCAACTAGCTTCGCTTTCATCGGCTCGATGAAACGAGCTTTAGCCGAGGGCAAATCCGGGAGGGACGCTATTGTAGGGCGACCGCTTCGGTTATCCCGCTTTGCGGCTGGCAGGCGATGCGCCTGCCCTACAACCGCATCATTCGCCTTTTTTTTTATCGCGGCACGGATGCGCGCTTTGAATTGTGAGGTGGGACTCTCCTCCGCTTCGCGACCGGACTCCCACTCGGCGTCGCGATCTTCTGCGATCTGCTCCATTGTGCGTCCAGTTTTGACAGATCGATCTTCGATTTTTTTTGATATCGGTTTCGCATCGTCTCCTGTTTTCAGGATCAACCACTGATTTTTGGCGTCATCACGACCGCGAATTCGCACCAGGGTCCATTCGCCTTTTGCTTTTTCACCGTCGAGAACAAGGTGGAGTTTTCCTTCGCGCAATGACTTCACCGGCTGCTCGCCGTAGACGTGATAATTGCCGCGGTCCCACACCATCACTGTGCCGCCGCCGTACTGCCCCTCGGGGATAATGCCCTCGAATTGCTCGTATTCGATTGGATGATCTTCCACTTCTACGGCCAGGTGTTTTTCCCCGCGTTTCCAGGGGAGCCCTTTCGGCAGCGCCCACGATTTCAGCACGCCTTCCATCTCCAGGCGGAAGTCGTAGTGCAAACGGCGCGCTGCGTGTTTCTGAATTATAAAACGCGACGCGCCTTTGACTTTTTTTGGCAACGGTTTGCCCCCGGCCGGCTCAGCTGTCTTCTTGAAGTCGCGTTTCCGTTTGTATTCGGCCAAGCCCATTTCGCTGCAAACTTAATCGCGGATCACGCGTCTGCACGCGATGTTGTAGAAACGCTCGCCGCGGCGAGCGCATATTTTGACGTCCGGCGTTTGCCACGAACGCCGCGACAACTAGCTACGCTTCGCTTGGCAGCGGCTCGCCAACGAGATAGCGCACGAAACGACGGATGACGATATTCTCGCCTAACTCGGATATCTTGGCATTGAGTAAATCCGCAATGGTCACATCGGGATTTTTGATGAAACCCTGTTCGAGCAAGCAAACGGTGCTGTAGAATTTCTCGAGTTTTCCTTCGACAATTTTGTCAGCAACGTTCTCCGGTTTGCCTTTGACCTGGGCCTTGTAAATTTCGCGCTCAACTTCAATAAGGTTACCTGGCACCTCGGCACGACTGACGTAAAGCGGATGCGCCGCCGCAATATGCAGAGTGATGTCTTTCACGAACTCGCGAAAGTTCTCGTTCCTCGCCACGAAGTCGGTCTCGCAATTCACCTCCACGAGCACGCCAACCTTTCCCTGCAGGTGAATGTAGGAAGCCACAACGCCTTCTTTGGTTACGCGCGAAGACTTCTTACTAGCGCTGGCAATTCCTTTAGTCCGCAAAATCGCCTCCGCTTTCTCCAAGTCACCTCCGCTCTCCACAAGAGCGCGCTTGCAATCCATGAAACCTGCGTTGGTTTTTTCGCGGAGCTGCTTAACCAGTTGGGGATCGATTTCAGCCGTTGTCTTCATAGGTGTTAAATTCTTCCTTGTCGAACTTTCGAAGCTTTGCGCTTGCGATGCAACGCAAGCATCAGGCTGAGACGCCAGCCATTTCGACTTGCTCGCGAATGCGCGCTTCGTTGCTTGCCGAGACAATGGCATCCACGAGCTTTTGTAGAATCACGCGAATGGCGCGGATCGCATCATCGTTCCCAGCGATGGGGTAATCGATGATGTCTGGGTCTGCGTTCGTGTCCACGATGGCAACGACTGGAATGCCAAGACGTCGAGCTTCGTTCACCGCGTTCTGTTCACGGATCGTGTCGATTACGACCAGGGCGTCGGGCAATTGCGACATCTCGAGTATTCCATCGAGATTGCGCCGGAGCTTCGCCGCCTCACGATTAAGAGCAGCCAGCTCCTGCTTGCCCATCTTCTTGTATTCGGGGGATTGCTCGATCTGTTCGATGTATCTCAACCGTCCAATGCTCTTGCGAATGGTCGCGAGATTGGTCAACGTGCCGCCCAGCCAACGCTGGTTCACGTAAAACTGACCACAAGCCAGCGCAGCTTCTTTAATTGCTTCCTGCGCCTGTTTCTTGCAGCCGACAAATAAAATTCTGCCCCCACGACGCGTCACTTCCTGTAGAAATTCCGTGGCCCGCCGAAGCTGAAGCACGGTTTCATCCAAATTGATGATGTAAATCTGATTGCGCTGCTCAAAGATGAAGGGCTTCATCTTCGGATTCCAGCGCTTCGTCTGATGTCCAAAATGAACACCAGCTTCCAAAAGTTCAGGCACTAATTCTGTTGTATCTGCCATGGGAGAAAATCCGCGAGGGGGAACTCTAGAGCGGGACGGTGAAGATGCTACAGCACCTGTCGATGCGCAACCTGAAATTCAGCTCCGTTACTCCCCTCATTAAGTGCTGCGCTGGGACTCGGAATAACGGAACTTTGGATGTCGATCCTCGATCCCCCGAGACGCAAACCGCGATCCGGTCCGAAGTTGGCCCGAAGGACGTGTCCTCCTTCCCTGAAAGATGTGAATCAGCAGCAAGATCGGCAAAGCCAGGCCAACAACGAGATGAGTCCAACTCGTCCACGCACGCAGTCCTTCGCCACCCGCGTAGTAAAGGCCGTAGCCGGTGATGGCTAAAACGGCGAACGCACTCAGAAAGATCGAGCCATTTGCTCGATTGCGGCGGGCGCGCCATGCGAATCTCACATGCCCGACCAGGAGCATGCCGATCAGTACCAAAATCGCCATCGCGGCGGCGCCATGGATTTTCATCGCCCAGGCTTTCACGCTTATCTCAAAATCGCCAGGCGATCGAAGATAATTCCAATATGCCCACGCCACTCCGCTCAAAAAGAGCAGCGCGAATACGGCGTAGAGAACATATCTCTGCAAGCGCTTCAATCGAATCGAGTCCGGTCGCGGGTGTCGCATGATGAGTGAAACATCCAGGATGGCGCACCATCGCGTTCAAGCAACAACGCATCCGCGCGATGTTGCGCCAGTAAGGGCGCAGCTTCTTTACGCAAGGCAAAGACGATTTTCGTCAGCGCGTCCGCGGCCATGCATTCTGCAGCCGCTACGCTCACGCTGATTAGTCTGCGGGCAGATTGACCGGTGCGGCCATCAAGCAACGGGCTCACATACTGTCGATGATGCTTTCGACGTTCGAAATAAATCCCCGAGGTCGCCATCGCTCGTTCGCGCAGCCGCACTGCTCCTGCAACGCGAGTCGACTTAGTGGGATGGCGGACATGAATAAGTTGCGATGCCGGTCCAAACGTTCGCAGATCACCACCGGCGTTTACGATTCCGGTTACGACACCTCTATTCTTCAAGGCCTCAACAGCGCGGTCGACCGCAAAGCCTTTGGCGATGCCTCCAAGATCGACAATCACGGGCCGGCGGAATCGAACGGTGTATTCACGGTCGAGAACGATGTCGCTCCAGCTTCCGCCCCTGCCAAAGCGTCTATCAAATCTCGGAAGATAAGCCCAGTTCACCAGTTGTCGGGCAATCGTGATGTCGAAAACGCCGTCGCTTTTAAGTGAAAATTCCAACGCGCACCTCAAAACGCGCCATGTCCACGGATGAATTTTCACCGGTTCGTACCAGGCGTCGCGATTCATTCGCCCGACGTCACTGGCAGGATCATGAAAACTCATTAGCCGGTGCACTTTTTCGATTGCAGCAAAGGCGCAATCGATATCGTCGGGCGATCCCTGGCACGCGACATCGACAAATGTGCCGAGCAATGGCCGGCAGCGGTGAATTTCAGTGCTTGAGCGCGATCTCATAAAATGCCAACAGGCGTTTCACACCGTCGGTGACGTGCCGGCAACTCAACGTCGCGCCACTGATGTTTTTGATGTCGCTGTCTAGTTTAAGCGCAGATTTGCCGGTCTTACCGACAAACTGGGCACGCCATTTTTGATCTCGAATCTGGCCGCCATAGGTCTCGCGATAGTCCATGATTTCGATTTGTTTGACTGAGCCGTCTGCGTTCAGACCGACGGCGTAGGTGATAAACTCGTGTTTGCCGACCACTTCATCGACGATGAACCAGCCACCGCCGCTGACGCGCCAAACCTGCTGTTCATCGCGCAGGACGCGCACGCCACTTGCCTGTTCAATGGCTTTGCGTTGCGTGCTTGTCAGTTTCAGCGGTGCAGGAGTAAATGTTTTACTTGGAAAAATCGCCTTCTGCGCTTGATCGACAGTCAGATATTGAACGGCGAATGCGGACGGCGCGACCAGAGCTGAGATCGGCAACGCGATCAAGGCGAATTCGGATTTCATCGCGCCTAAAAATTGATTCCGACCCTGAAGCGCACGTAGTATTTCTCGTGCTCGTCGCCAAAGATGTAGCCGTCGTGTGCCGCAAACTCCTTGTTATCGTGACTGAACGCCTGCCCAATCGGTAGTTGATGAAGGAATCCGAGGGTAGCCCACCAGCGTTTGCCACCGTAGTGAATCGTCGGCCCGAGAAAATAGGCAGAATGCTCGTGCACGGTGGCATCGGCAAATTCATGATGGTTCCAAAATTCCAGGCCAGCTGACCAATTGCGCACGAATCGGTAAGAGAGTCCGGTGAACCATTCGAACATCCCGTCGCGTTCGTAGCCGCCTTCGTCCGCTTTTTCGTACTCCAACTCGTAATTGACGTTGAGCGCCCAAACGAGCCGGTCTTCGAGCCAATTCTTTTGCAGCAAAATTTTCCATTCCAACTCCGTTTCCTGGTCGCCAACTGACGGCTCAAAATAAAGGGCGAGACCAATTGGATCCTTATAAGGACTCAGCAGCCGATAGATCCCTTCGAGCGAGACTGACTCAAAATGATAACTGTCGAACGGCGTCGCCGGATTGTGGCCAGCGTGTACGTCTTCACCGCCGGTTTCGTAAACGCGAGGCAAACGGTTTCCGGGATGCGCCGGATCTTCAGCTGGAACGTCGTCGCTGGCGGAGACGTAGTGATGGTTCAGATAGATCGCGAGCTGAAAATTATCCGTCACGCCGTATTCGAACTCTTCGCGAAAATCGACGACGCTGTACCGACCATGCTCCTTTTCCCAGCGCGTGGTAACCCATTGCTCGAATTCGCCATGACCTTTCGGCGTAAGGTCAGTGGTGTAAGTCCATGAGAAAATGGCTTCGTGTGCGTGCGCCGTCGGAACGCAAGACAAGAGTGCAGCCGCAAAAAACAACCTGAACTTCATTCCGACGATGCATAACACGCGGCGATGAATAGCGCTGCCGGACGATTGCCAATTTTTGACGCTGGATTGCGCGCAATCCAGGCGTGCCAGAGCAACGCGCCGCTAACGGGATTTTCGCGAGTCTTTCTCGACGTATCGCGCCAAGACCCAGCAGAGATCGGAGAGGCGATTCAAATAACGTAAGATCGCAGTGTTAAAATCCTTTTCGTTGATGCTGAGCGCGGTGATGTGTCGCTCGGCGCGGCGGCATGTTGCGCGAGCAAAATCGAGAGTCGCAGAAATCGGTGTTCCGCCGGGGATCACCCAGTCCTTTGGATAAAGCGATTCATCTTTCTCGAGAGCCTTAATGACCGCTGTAACGCGGTCGACCATCGCTGACGTCGTGATGTGAAAGCCATCTTTTGCATAACGCTCGCGATCGCTTGGCGCCGTTGCCAGTTCTCCCATGACAACGATTAGATCTCTTTGCGCGGCTAAGATTTCGTCGCAAATGAATTTGTCCGTCGCAATGGATCGAGCTAAACCAAGCGCAGCAGTCAACTCATCGATACAGCCGTAAGCATCGACCCGTGCATCGCCCTTCGACACGCGATGGCCGTACATCAGGGAGGTTTCGCCTTTATCGCCCGTTTTGGTGACGATCGACATCAGGCAAATTGTAGGGCGTTTGATTGGCTCGCGCCAGCTCGCTCGCCTTATTGGGCTTCCCGTCTATGTCGCTCGGCGCCCGCCGACTCCATTCTGTGAAACGCCAATCCGTTAGAAGGCGTCTCTCCAAAAATAAAAGCGTCGTTTATCCGATGGCCGGCTGCGGCTCGGCTTCTTCCATTACCGGGGCGCCAATTGGCTCGCCTTTTTCGACCAGCTTGATCTCGCGGTGTTCAGGAAAACCAGTGCCAGCAGGGATCAAGTGACCCATGATCACGTTTTCCTTGAAGCCGCGCAGTCTATCGACCTTACCCAGCGTAGCCGCCTCCGTGAGGACACGAGTCGTATCCTGGAACGAGGCAGCGGAAATAAAGCTGTCGGTTTCGAGTGAAGCCTTCGTGATGCCGAGTAAGACAGGAACGGCTTCTGCCGGCTTGCCACCCTTCTCTACGACCTTCTTGTTTTCCTCCTCGAAGTCAAGCTTGTCGACCTGATCGCCCCAGAGCAACGACGTATCGCCAGGGTCGGTAATCTTCACTTTGCGCAACATCTGGCGCACGATGATTTCGATGTGCTTGTCGTTGATCTCCACACCTTGCAACCGATATACCTCTTGCACTTCGTTAACCAAGTGCTCCTGCAAATCCTGCGGCCCGCAGACTTCGAGGATTTCATGAGGCACGACAGGGCCTTCGGTAAGTTGTTGACCCTTCTTCACGAAATCGCCCTTAAACACGATAATGTGTTTGGTAAGCGGGATCAGATGTTCTTCCTCGGCGCCAGTATCAGGATCTTTCAAAATCAGGCGTCGCTTTCCGCGAACGGTGCCGCCCATCTCAACGACGCCGTCGATTTTGGCAATCTCAGCCGCATCCTTCGGTCGGCGTGCTTCGAATAATTCGGCCACGCGCGGCAGACCTCCCGTGATGTCTTTGGTTTTTGCGACTTTCCGGGGCGTCTTTGCCAGTAGCGCACCGGCACGCACCTTCTGGCCTTCTTCCACGATTACGTGGGCGCCAGCTGGGATGGAATAACTCGCGAGGACTTCCTTCTTGTCGTCCACGATAACAACCTGCGGGTGCAAATCCTCCTTGTGCTCAATGACCATCGTGCCCATGAGCCCGGTCGCTTCATCAACTTCGCGTTTGATGGTCACACCTGCGATCATGTCGCGAAACTCGATCTTCCCAGTCTTATCAGTGAGAATCGGCACGTTGTAGGGGTCCCATTGAACGAAGGTCTCGCCCTTCTTAACGTCAGCTCCGTCACCTTTAGAGATCATTGAGCCGATCACCACATTGTAGCGCTCAAGTTCGCGGCCTTCTTCGTTGTGCACACTGATCGAGCCGTTCTTGTTCAACGCGATCCAACTACCGTCGAGGGCCTGGACAGTCCGCAGGTCGTTGAAGCGCACCGTGCCATCATTCTTCGCTTTGATGATTGGTTGCTTGAAAGTCTGGCTGGCAGTGCCGCCGATATGGAATGTGCGCATCGTCAATTGCGTACCCGGCTCGCCAATCGATTGAGCGGCAATAATGCCTACTGCTTCGCCGAGCTTAACGAACTGGCCCGTAGCCAGATTTCGTCCATAACACATCGCGCACACGCCGCGACCACACTCACAAGTAAGAACCGAACGAATCTTCAAGCTCTCCACGCCGACCCGCTGAAGCTCCGCGGCGATCTTTTCATCAATCAACTGATTCGCTTTGACGATTTTTTTCTTCTTGTCCACCGGATCAGCGATCGTTTCGCAGCTTACGCGTCCGATGATGCGCTGGCCAAGATCGACTACCTCTTCGTCGCCCTCGTAAATCGAGCGCACCACAATACCGTTTACGGTACCGCAGTCCTCTTCATTGATGATCACGTCCTGTGCAGCGTCGACCAGCTTGCGCGTTAGATATCCAGAGTCGGCAGTCTTTAGCGCGGTGTCAGCAAGACCTTTGCGAGCACCGTGAGTGGAAATGAAATACTCGAGCACGCTCAGCCCTTCGCGGAAGTTCGATGTGATCGGTCGCTCAATGATTTCGCCTGAAGGTTTGGCCATCAAACCACGCATGCCTGCGAGCTGACGAACCTGCTGGCGGTTACCACGGGACCCGGAATCGACCATCAAGAAAACAGGATTCAGCTCCTTGCGGCCATCGTTGTGTTCGAGAGTGCGAAACATCGCACTGGAAATTTCGTCACCAGCGTGCGTCCAGATGTCGATGATTTTGTTGTAGCGCTCGCCATCGGTGATGATGCCCTTGCGATATTGCTGCTCAACCTGTCGAATCTGCTTATAAGCGTTTTCCAGCTCGGTCTCCTTCTCTTTCGGAATGATCATGTCCGAAATTCCAATCGAAATGCCGGCTTTGGTGGCCTCGGAAAACCCGAGCTCTTTTAATTTGTCCAGTGTCGCGACGGTCTCTGCGGGGCCCGCTATTTGATAACAGCGCCAGATGATGTCGCTGAGTTGCTTTTTGCCAGCCGGTCTGTTGAAAAATCCAAGCTGCTTGGGCCAAATCTCATTGAAAATGACGCGGCCTGCAGTGGTTTCGATGGTTTTGGCTTCCGCATTTCCGTAGATTGTTTGCTTGCCGAAGTCGGGGTTCTTA
The DNA here is from genome assembly GCA_035764345.1 of Candidatus Udaeobacter sp. Classification (GTDB taxonomy): domain Bacteria; phylum Verrucomicrobiota; class Verrucomicrobiia; order Chthoniobacterales; family UBA10450; genus Udaeobacter. Next base: position 5,778 of record DASTZJ010000179.1, on the reverse strand, counting down.
ATCCTGATGCGATCATGTGTGCGAATGCTTCCCTCGCCCATTGCAAATTCCACCTCGGCCGCATCAGCAAAGAGTGGAAGCCGCTGGCCATCCTTTCCTCCACCGCGCGGGCTTTGGGTGAGGTAATAACAACCGAGGGTGATATCCTGGGAAGGTGTTGTGATGGGCTTGCCGCTGGAAGGAGAAAAAATGTTATTCGGCGCGAGCATCAGCATGCGCGCTTCCATCTGGGCCTCCACGGAAAGCGGCACGTGCACCGCCATCTGGTCGCCGTCGAAGTCCGCATTGTAAGCCGTGCAAACCAACGGGTGGATGCGAATCGCTTCACCTTCGATTAATTGGGGCTCAAAAGCCTGAATAGACAATCGATGCAAAGTGGGCGCGCGATTAAGCAACACCGGATGACCTCTGGTTACTTCGTCGAGAATGTCCCAGACCTCCGGCGTCTGACGTTCGATCATCTTTTTCGCGCTGCGCACGGTGTGCACGTAGCCAAGGTCTTTCAGCCGGCGAATGATGAACGGCTCGAATAACACAAGCGCCATCTTCTTCGGCAATCCGCATTGCTGCAGCTTCAGCTCCGGGCCGATTACAATTACGGAGCGGCCCGAGTAATCGACGCGTTTGCCGAGTAGATTCTGACGGAAACGACCACCCTTTCCCTTGAGCATGTCGCTCAGGGACTTGAGGGGCCGATTGCCCGCACCGGTCACAGCGCGACCATGTCTGCCATTGTCGAACAAAGCGTCCACCGCTTCCTGCAACATTCGCTTTTCATTGCGAATGATGACATCCGGTGTTTTGAGCATGAGCAGGTTTTTCAGCCGGTTGTTACGATTAATAACCCGGCGATAAAGATCGTTCAGATCTGAGGTCGCGAAACGTCCGCCCTCGAGCGGAACCAGAGGGCGCAGATCCGGCGGAATAACCGGCAATACATCCAGAATCATCCATTCGGGCCGCGCATGCGAATTTTGGAAGCCTTGGATGAGCTTGAGGCGTTTCGCCAGTTTCTTGCGAATTTGTTTGCTCTTGGTGGCGGCCATTGCTTTCTCAAGCTCCTTGTTGAGCTTGTTGAGATCGATCTCGGCCAGGAGTTTTCTGATTGCTTCCGCACCCATGCCTGCAACGAAATCTTCGCCATACTGCTCCTGCGCCTCGCGGTATTCGACTTCGTTAAGCAGTTGCGTCTTCTGCAACGGCGTCTTGCCCGGATCGATGACGATGTAGTCCTCGTAATAAATGACGCGCTCGAGCTGGCGTGCGCTCATATCCAACATGAGGCCGATCCGCGAGGGCATGCATTTGTAAAACCAGATGTGCGAAACGGGCACGGCCAATTCGATGTGCCCCATCCGTTCGCGACGGACGCGAGCCAGCGTAACTTCCACGCCGCACCGGTCGCAGATGACGCCTTTATGTTTAATGCGCTTGTATTTTCCGCACGAGCATTCCCAATCGCGCGTCGGACCAAAAATTCGTTCACAGAAAAGGCCTCCCTTCTCCGGTTTAAAAGTCCGGTAATTGATTGTCTCGGGATTTTTAACTTCGCCTTTGCTCCATGAGCGCATCGTGTCACTCGACGCGACGCCAATCGCGACTTGATCAAAACCCACGGGCCGTTCTTCGCCCACTAACTCACGCCAAGAATGTTCGTTCATGTTTGTTCCAACTAATTTACAATTAGAAAATTATGCGACGCTCTCCAGAAAGGCAGGTGCCTGGCCGCCGACTTTTACGTCGAGGCCCAGGCTCTGCATTTCTTTGATGAGGACGTTGAAAGATTCAGGTGTGCCTGCTTCAAGCGAGTTGTCGCCCTTGACGATCGACTCATAGATCCGGGTCCGCCCTTGCACATCATCGGATTTAACGGTGAGTAGTTCCTGCAAAGTATAGGCCGCCCCATAAGCTTCCAGCGCCCACACCTCCATTTCACCAAAACGTTGGCCGCCGTACTGGGCCTTCCCGCCTAGCGGCTGTTGAGTAACGAGCGAATACGGTCCAACCGCGCGAGCGTGAATCTTATCCGCCACCAAGTGGCCGAGCTTCATCATATAGATGTAGCCAACGACGACTTCCTGATCGAAGGGATCGCCGGTACGTCCGTCGAACAGCCGCGCCTTACCGCTTTCCTGGACCCAGGTGAATCCCTCCTTCTTCCGGGAGTCATGCAAATATTCGCGAATCTGTTTTTCCTTAATTCCGTCAAACACCGGAGTCGCGACTTTGAATCCGAGCGCCTTCGCGGCAACGCCTAGGTGTGTTTCCAAAACTTGTCCCACGTTCATGCGGCTGGGGACGCCTAATGGATTAAGCACAATTTCAACCGGCGTTCCGTCTGCAAGGAACGGCATGTCTTCCTCAGGAACGATACGAGCCACGACGCCTTTATTGCCGTGGCGCCCGGCCATTTTATCGCCCACGCTCAGCTTGCGCTTGCTTGCGATGTACACTTTGACCTGCTTGATGATTCCCGGGTCGATATCGTCGCCGCTTTCCACCCGGTCCATGGCGCGATCACGTTCGAGTTCTAGCTCAGCGAACTTGTGCTCATACGCGCCAATGATTTCGCGGATCTTATTGCGAATCGGACTCGGATCGATCTCGATGTGATCGTGCGCTGTTGCCAACTTTCGCAAGAGCGTTTTGGTGATCTTGCGATTGGCTGGAATAATGATTTCACCGTTCTTGGCATTTACGACATCTAGAGGAACCTTTTCTCCGAGCAGGACGTTCGAAAGCGAATCCGTTAATTGCTCAATCAGTGTCTCTTTCTTACGCTTGTGTTCTTCGCTGATGGTTTTGAGTTGCCGTCTGGTTTCCGCCGGCGTGAGTTTTTCACGTGACACTTCGCGACGGGACGAGACCTTTACGTCCATCACAATTCCGTAAGTGCCTGAGGGAACGGTGAGCGACGTGTCCTTCACGTCCGCTGCTTTCTCGCCAAAAATTGCACGCAGCAGGCGCTCTTCCGGCGCTAATTCGGTTTCACTCTTCGGTGTAATCTTCCCAACCAGAATGTCCCCCGGCTTCACTTCCGCGCCCACCCGCACAACCCCATCGGGTCCCAGGTTGCGCAGAGCTTCTTCGCTGACGTTAGGAATGTCGCGCGTAATTTCTTCTGGTCCGAGCTTAGTGTCTCGTGCGCCGATCTCGAACTCATCGATGTGGATGGAGGTATAGACATCCTCCTTGACCACTTTCTCCGAGATCATGATAGCATCCTCGAAGTTGTATCCATTCCAAGGCATGAACGCGACGAGCACATTGCGTCCCAGCGCCAGCTCGCCGTGATTGGTGTTTGGACCATCGGCGATGACCTGACCGCGTTTCACGTGCTGACCTTTGCGCACAATCGGTTTCTGGTTCACGCACGTGCCGGCATTTGACCGCATGAATTTGCGGAGCTCATAAACGTGAATTCCAGCCTCCGGATCGGTCTTGAGCTTCTTCTTGCTCTCGGGGAGATGACCATCTTTCGTCACCACGATTTGGTCCGCCGTAACCGAAGCGACCTTGCCGCTCTCGGCTGCCAGAACAACGGCGTGAGAATCCCGCGCCACTTTCTCTTCCAGGCCCGTGCCGACGAGCGGCGCCTCGGAAACAACAAGAGGAACGCCTTGGCGCTGCATGTTGGAGCCCATAAGGGCCCGGTTTGCGTCGTCGTGTTCGAGGAACGGAATAAGTCCTGCCGCCACCGATACAAGCTGTTTCGGCGAGACGTCCATGTAATTTACCTTGGAGGGATCGACTTCAAGAAAGTCGCCACGGTAGCGCACAGAGACTTTCTCCCCTGTGAAATGTCCGCGACCGTCGACAGGCGCGTTCGCTTGTGCAACTAGGAAATTCTCCTCGCGATCGGCAGTGAGATATTCGATCTGGTCTGTAACACGACCTTTTTCCACTTTGCGATAAGGCGTCTCGATAAAGCCGAACTCATTGATGCGCGCGAATGTGCTCATCGAGCTAATTAAGCCAATGTTCGGCCCTTCTGGCGTCTCGATGGGACAAATGCGCCCGTAATGAGATGGATGAACGTCGCGCACCTCGAATCCAGCGCGCTCTCGGCTGAGACCACCCGGGCCAAGAGCTGACAAACGGCGCTTGTGCGTCAACTCTGCGAGCGGATTCGTTTGATCCATGAACTGCGAAAGCTGTGATCGGCCAAAAAAATCGCGGATGACTGCACTGAGCGCCTTTGGATTGATAAGCTTCTGGGGCGTCATGCCGTCCACATTGATGTCGAACAGAGTCATGCGCTCCTTGACCAGACGCTCTGTGCGAGCAAGACCGACACGGCATTGGTTCGCCAGTAATTCACCGACGGTGCGCACACGACGGCTGCCTAGATGATCAATATCATCGAGAGTGCCTTCGCCCCGTCGCAGATTAATCAGGTATTTGATCGCAGCGATAAAATCTTTGTCTGTTAGAATCCGCTCGGTTGGATCAACGTTGATCCCAAGTTTTTGATTAATCTTGTAACGGCCGACGCGCCCGAGGTCGTATTTCTTGGGATCAAAAAAGAGCCTCTTTAGCAAAGCGCGGGCATTGGCCACAGTCGGCGGATCGCCAGGGCGAAGACGCCGGTAAATGTCCTTGAGGGCTTCTTCCTGGTCGTGCGCAGGGTCTTTTCGAAGCGCCTTCACAATGGTGTCATCGTTTGAGATGTCGATCACTTTCACCTCGTGAATTTTGAGCGCCATGATTTGGCGAACGGTCGCCAGAGTGAGCGGTTCGAAAGCTCGGGCCACCGTCACATCGCCGTCGCGGATCTCCGAGATGAGCACTTTGGTGGCCAGCCTCTCTTCGTCGAGTTTCTCGCTCAACTTCAGGGTCTCGATGTTATAAAAGAGTTTGATGACGTCTTCGTCGGAACCGTAGCCGAGGGCGCGCAGGAATGTAGTCGCAAGAAACTTCCGGCGTCGTTTGCGTCGATCGAGATAAATGTAAAGAAGGTCAGCCGTATCAAATTGGACCTCAATCCATGACCCCCGATCTGGAATGATCCTGAAACTGTAGAGCACCTTGCCGTTTACGTGGACGGTGGATTCAAAGGCGATCCCAGGGGAGCGGTGCAACTGGCTTACTACTACGCGCTCTGCGCCGTTAATGACGAAGGTTCCCTGCGGCGTCATTAGCGGGATTTCACCCATGTAAACTTTCTCTTCCTTCGTGCCTTTTTCTTCGCGCAATTGGAACGTCACATGCAACGGCGCACTGTAGGTCTGTCCTTCCCGCTGGGCCTCCAACGCGCTCAATTTGGGCTCGCCAATTTCATAATGACTGAAATCGAGCACCGCTTTTTCGTCGTAGCTCTCGATCGGAAAGACCTCTTTGAAAACAGCATGGAGTCCCTGATTCTTCCGCTTTGAAAAAGGGACGTCTTTCTGAAGAAAATCAACGTACGAATTGGCCTGAACCTCAATTAGATTCGGCGGTTCGATCCCTTCCTTGATGCTTCCAAAGTAAATACGTTCCGACATAAATCACTAGCCAAGAGTTAGCCTCGCTACGTCCACGCCCCAATCGCGGACGAAACGGGCAAGATTTTAGGGGCTCAGCAACGAGCGAAGGGCACAAAAATGCACCCAGAATAGCGGCTTGTCAAATTCGCCACCTTTCTGTTGCCCTTCTTTTGCTTTGCCGTTGAGCGCCGGATTAAAAATAGTTCTGCCTGCTTCTAACAGAAAACAACGTTAGACTAAAATTTCTGGTCCGCAAGGAAAATGTGCGGCGTATGGGGCCTTATAGATCCATTCGCTTCATTCGGGATGG
>DASTZJ010000178.1:0-2210 GCA_035764345.1 Candidatus Udaeobacter sp. | reverse complement strand
CAATCATCACCCGGGCCATCGACAACGGCTTTTGCGAGTGAAAGACGAGGCAAAAGCTGGTCGAGCAGCCGGTCTTCACCGATGTTGCGCAGCTTCATTGTCCATTTCAGCGCGCCAGAGGCGCGATGTCAGTTTGAGCCTGGGGCATCGCCCCCAGGAATTTGATAGCCCAGTAAACAAGCGCTGAAAGCGCGTTTCATCCAACAACTGATTCTCAATCGCAGACTTTGCGAAAGTGAATCGCACTTTCAGCGCTGGCAATAGGGCTTCTACGGAGCCTGGGGCGTTGCCCCAGGCTACGGATGAAACTGCACCATTGGCGCCGGCTTCGCGAAGGCTCATGGAGAAAAGATCTCCGGAAATGCAAGCGCGGTAAGGGTGAGCGAATTGAAGAGTGAATGCATGGTCATGGTGACAAGAATGGAACCGCTCCATTCGTAAGCAATCGCGAAACAACTTCCTAGAACGAACAATGGCGCAAATGAGGGTAAGTGGGCATGCGCTGCGGCGAACAGCAGCGCGCTGAATGTGACGCCGAGAAGCCGGCCGAAATAATGCTTGAGTACACCGTAAATAAAAAATCGAAAAAGAAATTCCTCAACTACCGGCGCGATTGCTACGGCGAAAACGATGATCATCATTCGCTGCTGAATCGTGCGCGATTCGCTGAAAAACTCGACGATGTTTTGCCTGCTTGAGCCGCCCCCAAAAAGCCGCTGCGTAATGGCGTCAGACAACAAGATCAATGGATAAGCAAAAAACAGCAGGATCGCTCCGGTGCTCAGGGTCCGGATGAAACCTAGTCTGAAAAATCCGCCTAACGAGCCAACGTCAAATCCGCGGAACTGGAGGAAAGTGACTATGACGAGCACCACGCAACCAGTAAGAAGAAAATTTGCGAGCAGATTGCGAGCGCTGAACTGGATCGAGGGTTGCGAAACTGATGCGCCAATGGTCAGAAAAAGAAAAAGGATCAACAGCGCAGCCAGTATTGCCTCGGGCAGTCCAAAGCTTCGCGTCGTCGTCGCATCAGCACCGAAAGCGTTCCGAGTTCGCGCACTGATCTGATAAATCAGCGAAATATAGACGTAAAGGCTGGCAAAAAGGTAAAGAAGGGAGAGAACAAGGCCCAAGCCGGGAACGGCTCCGAATGCCGCGAAGAGGCTGCCGGATTGCATGCGTCCTTCGGTGTAGGGCTCCTACGGGGCGTAATAGCTCGGCAGGAAATACGCGCGCCCACTTTCCAGTTGTGGAATGAGTTGCTTTGGGAGTGTGAGTTCAATTTTTGAATCGGCCTCTCCGAATATCCGGAAGAAGCGGCTCAGAGTAAACGGCGGACCATATTTCACCACTTTGGCGTCCGGCGCGTTTCCCAGTTCTTTCGCCTTGCCGAATGCGTCGTCCAACTCACCAAGGCCATCGATCAGTTTGTGCTCAAATGCGTCCTTGCCCGACAAGATTCGCCCGTCGGCGATCGTATTGCGCAAAAGGTCTGCCGGAAGATTTCTCTCTTTCGCAACGATGCCGAGAAATTTGTCGTAAGTTTTCATGATAAAGCTCTGCACCAGCTCGCGTTCCTCGGGTGTGATCGGTCGCGCGCCATTCAACATGTCCTTGAACTTTCCGCTTTTGAAAACGACCGAGGCGAGTCCGACCTTGTTAAACAGCTGCTCGTAATTCAGCGTTTGAATAATGACGCCGATGCTGCCGGTGATGGTCGTTTCGCTTGCCATTAAAAATTTGCCGCCGCAGGAAACGTAATAGCCGCCGGACGCCGCCAGTGTATCCATGTAAACGACCACCGGTTTCCTCGCACGCACCTTGACCAGCGCGCTGTAAATCGCGTCGGAAGCGGTCACTTCTCCACCGGGAGAATCGATTTCCAACACGATGGCTTTGACGCGACTGTCATCGCGCGCCTGTTGCAGGGCCGCGCGCATGTCATCGACCATTGAATCGCTTACGGTGCCGGGAATCGAAGAACTGATCAGGCCGCGCATGGTGATGACCGCGATCCTATCCGTGGTCGCGCGTGCCCCTCGCTGAATCAGGATTTCACGGAAACGCGGGATTGGCTCAGGCTCGCGGATCCCGCCGAGGCGCTGAAACGCCGCGACCATCAGCACCAGGTTAACGAACAAACTGGCGCAAAGCGCAACGAACAAGAAGATACTGAGACAACCGAGCTTGCGATTCGCCGCCATGACAGA
>DASTZJ010000177.1:0-4585 GCA_035764345.1 Candidatus Udaeobacter sp. | reverse complement strand
CCTGAAGGTCTTCGAGGTCCGGATTCACGCGCCGACGCGTGAGCGGCGCCATCCGTCCAAGGGCTGAAGCGCTACAATCGTTTGTCCAATTCGAGCTTTACTTTTTGCCGCTGCGCAGCAAGCGCCCCACCCATTCGCATTTGTTCGACCGAGAGCGTAGCGCCAGAAGCTGCGGTTGGAATTGCGTGGTCCTGGTTTTGAGGTTTTGTGCTCGCGGCTACGAAAGTATTAGTCGGTTGCAATCGCGGTGCCTTTGCAACTTTCGGCAAGTGCTCAGGAGTAATCTGCACGAGCGCCCCAAGCGGAACGCGATCATAAAGCGCGGCAACATCGCTCGACTTCATCCGAATGCACCCGTAGCTGGCCGGGCGGCCGATTGTCTTCTCCTGCGGCGTGCCATGAATGTAAATGCAACGCTGAAAGGCATGGGCGTTTTGCGCCTCAAGCCCGCGCAACCAGATGATACGCGTGGTCACCGGGTCGCGACCGGGAGCATTTGGTTGCAGAATTTCGCCAGTTAATCGTCGATTGTGGAAGACGGCGCCGGTCGGGACGTTGTCGCCAATTTTTTTCTCGACGGCGAGGTAACCCAGAGGGGTTGTCATTCGTCCCCAGGCATCGCCAAGGCCGAACATGGAGGTGGACACCGGGTACGTCGCCACTTTCCCGCCGTTCTGTACAAGCATCAGCTTCTGATCGCGCACGCTGATGATAAGCTGGCTCGATGTGTCCAGCGGCATGACAGAGAAAGCGGGCGTAATTGAAATGAAACTAAAAATTACTGCCAGGGACCGACGCATGCGCAACTTCTTACTCGACAATTTTGAATTTGTCACGCGGGAATTACATCGACTGCGCCTGATCTGCCAAAATTAATTTTTGACCAGCGACTGCTAAACGAACAGACGCAGACGTAAAGGAAACCGCCTTGGAACATCAACAGGAACGGCACTGAAAAAAACTGGCCATGCGCGATCGCGAATATCACGAAGTACGTGAAATAGATTGCGAATGCCAGTTCCGGCAGCGGAAGGGTTGATTTGAGGGGCCGGTATTTGCAGCTGCGCCACGGCTGGGACCTCCGTTCAATGCCATACTTGGGTGTGCGCGTGAAGTCGGATTTGTGGTTGATGAGCGCTTCTAGGACTGCTCGAGCATTATTGAGCGAAAGACCAATTCCCAACGCAAGCAGGCATGGCAGAAAAAGAATCTCTTTCATCCATGTCCGTGGGTGCAGCTCGCGTTGGGCACAAATATAAAAAACCGCCACCGAAGCCGATGCCGCGAGAAAGATGGGAATATCAATGAGCAACGTTCGCAACCACCCACCCTGAGGCCCTCCAGACGAGGGGTGCAGAAGCACGCATAGCAAAGCAAGCAGCAAGTAGGCGAAGTTCGACATCAAGTGCCCGGTGGCTTCAAGCTTGATCGGGAACGGAAGACGACTGCGCCAAATCGTGGGCAGTAATTTTTTACAAGTCTGAACGGAGCCTTTCGTCCAGCGATGCTGCTGAGACTTGAAGCCGTTCATATCCACCGGCAGCTCCGCCGGAGTCACAACGTCTGAAAGATAAATAAATTTCCAGCCCGCGAGCTGCGCGCGATAGCTGAGATCGAGATCCTCGCACAGCGTATCATACTGCCAGCCTCCGCTTTGTTCGATACACGAACGCCGCCAGAGACCGGCCGTTCCATTGAAATTGAAAAACCTGCCGCTGCGGCTGCGGGCAGTTTGCTCAAGCAAAAGGTGTCCATCCAAAAAGATCGCCTGCATACGCGTGAGCAACGAATACCCGCGATTTAAATGTCCCCAGCGGGTCTGGATCATTCCCACTTTCGGGTCAGTGAAGTAATGGATGGTTCGCTTCAATAAATCCCTTTGCGGAACAAAATCGGCGTCCAGGATACAAACGAATTCGCCTTCCGCAGCCTCGAGCCCTATTGCCAGCGCGCCGGCTTTGAAACCGGTGCGATCGACCCGGTGAATACGCTGAACATTAAAGCCCCGCTGTTGCAGTGCCTTCGCGCAGGATGCGGTGATCTCGCGGGTCTCATCGGTTGAGTCGTCCAGGACCTGGATTTGCAGAAGCTCCCGCGGATAATCCAATTCGCTCACGGAACGAATCAAACGCTCGGCGACGTATACTTCGTTAAAGATCGGAAGTTGCATCGTGACCTTTGGCAGTTTTTCAAAATGACGCGCCGGGACCGGTGCCCGCTTCCGGTTTTTCAGGTACAGATAGATGATGAAATAGCGATGGACGCCATAAGCCGAAAGCCCAATGAGCACACCCAGATAACAGATCGACCAGATAATGTGTCCGAGGCTTCCTTGCATGGGAGTTCTACAGCCCCGAAAGTTTTTCGGGGTAAGCCCGACATGATGCCGCTTTCACCATGTGCGTCAATTCAAAAATCGTACGTTTGCCTCTGAAAATCGTCGCCGCATTCCGTTGATACACAACAATCTCGTTTCGATTTTCGTAATTGACAGGGCTAGCGGTCTGGCAATCGCCTTGATTGGCCCAGAACAAGTGATTTTTCGTGTGGATTGGACTGACCCGATCATTCCGCTCCTGCCTTTGTTCGCGACATTCACCCTTGCCTGAAGCGGCGAGCAGAGTAACCGTGATGGGCCAATTTTCACAACCGGCAGGCATCAGTTGGGAGACACAATGACGAAACGAAGGCGCGACCGTTTCGAACGTTTCAAGATCATCTTTCCTATTCTTCTGGCGGGATGGATCCCGTCGATCCTGACGCTCATTGTTTCCTACACGATCCTGCGCGACACCCTGGAATCAAGAATCCTGCGCGACCGGCAAACCTTAATTCAACTGGTGGGGCACCTGGTCGCCCACGACCTAAATCGCGGCAGCAGCGTTATTGAATATTATCAAACGCTGCCGGAAATGGTGAAAAATTTAAGCGCGCCAAATCCACAGCTTGCTCAGCAATGGCTCAACTCAGCATTTTACTCCCATCCCGAGATCGATGGAATGTTCATCACTGCACCGAACGGCGAGCTGATCGCGTCGATCCCCACGGCTGCAGAGATGATCGGCAAAGATTTTGGTTCCGCGTACTGGCGGGAGCAAGCAACTGCGGCAGACGCAACCTTTGTTTCGGCAATTCATCCCAGGCTGTCGGATAACCGGCTCGTCACTGACATCGTCGGCGCAGTGCGCGCGCCGGACCGGACCATCCTGGGTTACGTCGGGGTTTCGGTCCTCGTAGAAAGAATTGGCCGACGGTTGTCCGCAATTGAGTTTTCAGATCGGCTTCTTTGCGAGGTATTCGACCAAAATGGGGTCGCGCTTTTTGCCAGCGACTTCAAGCCAAATCCCGCAACACCCGCGCCGAAGGCAAATGAAGGATTGATCAAAGAGATTAGCCAGAGCAAGAGCGGGCATTTTGAGCGGCACGGTAGTCTTTATTCTTTCAGCCCCATTGAATCGACCGGTTGGGTTGCCGTAGTGGAGCAGCCGAAGACCCTGGCTTACAAACCGGTTCATGATCTTTTGGGACGAATGACTGTACTGGCAGCCTGGTTGATCGTTCTCACCGCGGTCTTCGCTTGGCTGGGCAGCGCGTATTACCAGCGCCAGCTGGAATCCAGGCAGCGGCTGGAGCGCGAAGTGATCTTCAACGAGAAAATGCTTGCGAACATGCCCAGCGGTATCGCTTTCATCGATCCGGCCTCTCGCCGTTTTCTGCACGCCAACCATGCCTTTGCCCAGATGGCGGAACGATTTGGCGACGTACCAGCCGGCCGCGATATCACCGAAACTACCTACGACGACGTGAAGATTGCGCCACCTGGGGCGATCGAAAGGGTGCTTACCTTTGGAACGCCGTTTCAACTAATTGAACATCCATTAAGGGACAAGACGGGTATGACGCATTTTTTGAATATCAATCTACTCCGGCTGCAAGGCTCACAGGAAACTATTCAAGGCGTCCTCTATCTGGTCGAAGACAAGACACGAGACGTCACGCTGCGGCAGGAATTAATCGGCGCGAATGCGGCAAAGGACCAATTCCTGGCATTGCTGTCGCACGAGCTACGAAGTCCACTCTCGCCGGTAATTGCGATGGTGGGTGAGCTCGAGGCCGAGTTACCAGATTCCCGGCCCGTCAGGGAAGCGCTCGAGGTCGTCAGGCGCAACGTCGAGCTGGAGGCACGGCTGATTGATGATTTGCTCGATGTCACTCGAATTGCGAAAGGGAAGTTGCAACTAAGCTTTGAACCTATTTGCGTGCATCAAATCCTGCAGCGCGCTTATGAAATATGCCGGGAGGAAATCGCCGCCAAGAATCTCGAAGCGGAATTTCATCTTCGCGCTACTCAAACCCACGTGGAAGGCGATCCCGCGCGACTGCAACAGGTCTTTTGGAATTTGATCAAGAACAGTGTGAAATTTACGCCGGAAAAAGGCCGAATCACTATCGAAACGTTTAACCCCACGCCAGACAAAATTGAAGTTCGCGTTATCGACACGGGCATCGGCATCGGTCCGGAAAAGATCGGTAAAATCTTTAATGCATTCGAGCAGGGCCAGACTGAGATCACCCGGCGTTTTGG
>DASTZJ010000176.1:0-3041 GCA_035764345.1 Candidatus Udaeobacter sp. | reverse complement strand
ACTTCGGCACCGACACCGCAGAACGGATGATCCTGTTCGACGATCACGACGCGATGGGTTTTGGCAACTGAGTCGAAAATTGCCCTTTCATCGAGTGGTTTAATCGAACGCAGATCGACAATCTCCGCGGAGATGTCTTCTCCCTCCAGTTGGTCTGCAACCTTGAGCGCCAGCGGAACAGTTTGCGCGTAGCAAATGATCGAGACATCGCTGCCTTCACGCTTCACTTCCGCTTTCCCGAGCGGGATGAGCAGCTCTTCATCCGGGGGCTCCACCATTCCCTTTGAGCTGTAGAGCAACTCCGCTTCGAGGACCAGCACCGGGTTGTTGTCGCGCACGGCTGTTTTGAGCAATCCCTTTGCATCGCGCGGCGTGGCCGGCGTGCAAACCTTCAGACCGGGCACGCTAGCGTAAAAGTTTTCCGTTGCATGCGAATGCGTCGCGCCGAGTTGATGCGCCGGTCCGTTCGGTCCTCGGAATGTGATGGGGATATTAAATTGCCCGCCCGACATGGTGAACATGTTCGGAGCGTTGTTTACGACTTGGTCGAAGGCCACCAACGAAAAGCTGAACGTCATGAACTCAATAATCGGGCGCAGGCCGACCATTGCGGCGCCGACGCCCAAGCCCGCAAATCCGTTCTCACTGATGGGAGTGTCGATGATCCGCCGCGGCCCAAAGTGCTGAAGCAAACCGTGGCTGACTTTGTAGGCGCCCTGATATTCGGCAACTTCCTCGCCCATCAGAAAAACATTGGGATCACGCTCCAGTTCTTCCGCGAGCGCTTCATTGAGCGCCTGACGATATGTGATTTCTCTCATTGCGAATTCGTATTCGGAGATGGCGCGCCCTCGCGCCGCTCCTGCCCTGGTTGCTCGGGCCGAGGGCGACCCGGCTCCATCGCTCCATCGGCATATGTGTAATCGTAAAGCGTGTCGAGCGGCGGCTGGGGACTTTTCTCGGCGAACTTTACGGCGGCCAGCACCGTTTCTTTCGCTCGTTTGTCGAGCAGATCGAATTGTTCGTTCGTCAATTTTCCCTCCCGCGTGAGCTGTGCGCGCAAACGCGTGATCGGATCGTCGAGCCGATATTTCTCCAGTTCCTGTTTCGTCCGGTAACTTGCTGGATCCGACATCGAGTGGCCTCGATAACGATAGGTGCGCATTTCCAGGAACGCCGGATGCGGCTCCTTCCGGATGGAATCTAAAATCTCGGCAACCTTGTCGCGGACTTCGCGAAAGTTCATTCCATCGACGATCTCTCCGGGAATGTCGTAGCCTTCCGCGCGATCCACGATCTGCCTGAGCGAGGTCGATCGTTTCACAGAAGTACCCATTGCGAAAAGGTTGTTTTCGCAAATAAAGACAATCGGCAATTTATAAAGAGCGGCTAGATTCAACGCTTCGTGGAAGGCGCCCTGATTTATCGCTCCGTCGCCGAAGAAGCAGAGCGTCACACGATCTTCGCCACGGTATTTGATCGCGAAAGCCATTCCAACCGCCAGCGGGACGTGAGCGGCGACAATGGCGTGCCCGCCATACATGTGATTTTTTCGGTCGAAAAAATGCATCGAACCGCCCAGGCCGCGGGAGCAGCCCGTTTCTTTTCCGAAAAGCTCCGCCATACATGCGTCGGCGCTCGTGCCGCGAGCAAGAGCGTGGGCATGATCGCGGTAAGCAGTGATGATGTAATCATCGTCACGAACGGCAGCGACAGCGCCGGTCACAACTGCTTCCTGACCGATGTAAAGATGACAAAAACCACCGATCTTCTGCGCTTGATACTGCTGACTGGCGCGTTCCTCGAAACGCCGAATCAACAGCATCAGCGAGAGCATCTCGACTTCGTCGCGCTGCTCCACCGGCTGCATGTCGGCTCAAGCCGCGCGCGGAACCGCGGCACGGGCGCGTGAGCCCTCCGCGCTTCGGCCAAGGTTGATGGAAAGAACAAAAAGCAGGGTAAACAAGAGATCGCTGATAAGCGAATTACGGAAGAACATCCAGCTGGGGGTAGCGCTGTAGCTCGGTAACCCGGTCGTCAGCGCTTGAATGAGGCCCGCCAAATCTTTTGTGTAGCCGGGATCGCTCAACCACGAAAACGCGTTTGTGACCGCATAAAAAAATGTCGATCCAGCGATGGCAGCCGGTAGAAGCGTTTTCAGCGATGCTCGGTTTTGCAGGAGAAGCCCGGCGCATCCAACAACGGCCAGCGCGACGTAACGGAGGACGATTTGTGAATCGAGCAGCGGCGCACCGTAACGGAAGTTAATGACCGCGTCGGAAATAAAAAGCGTAACGAGCGGCACCGCGAATTTGTACTTCTTCGGAAAGTACGCCGCGCTACACAGCGCAACCGCCGCGAGCGGCGTGAAATTAGAAAGCCAGGTCGCGCCGGAATGAATTAAAAGGCCTGTCGTAATGCGATAGGCCGCAGCCGAAAGCACGAGCAGAAAAGCGGGAATCATTCGAAAGAATCTATCCGTCCGGCAAGATATGCAAAGGGCATTTACTCTAGCGGCGTCTCCGTGAGGACGTCTCGTGAGTGCGCGTTGCAAACGCGTCAGCGCAGCACTTCTCGCAGCGACGCGGCTACAAACTACCTGGCCCCGATGAGCGCCTTATTGAGTCGCGTCTTGCGGCGATTCGCAGCATTTTCGTGAATGATCCCGCGCTTGGCAGCTTTATCGATAGCTGAGATTAGTGCGCGTATTAGCTCCGAACTCGGCGTTTGCTCGGAGCGCACCGTCTTCTGCATCGTTCGCAGACGAGTCAGGACGCTACGATTGTGAAGTGATCGTTTCACCGTCTGCCGAGCGCGTTTGGCGGCTGATCTCGTGTTTGCCATTGTAATCAAAAAAACTTTTGGACCTGCACGCTCGCGAGCGTATTGCGATTGTCAACCCTGAAGGTCTTCGAGGTCCGGATTCACGCGCCGACGCGTGAGCGGCGCCATCCGTCCAAGGGCTGAAGCGCTACAATCGTTTGTCCAATTCGAGCTTTACTTTTTGCCGCTGCGCAGCAAGCGCCCCACCCATTCGCATT
>DASTZJ010000175.1:0-4665 GCA_035764345.1 Candidatus Udaeobacter sp. | reverse complement strand
AACAACAGGGAGGACCGAATGTACTGCGTCGAGATGGTTCTGCCTGGGACTAGCGAGAGTAAGGCCGCGACTGAGAACCTGAAACTTGTAGCAGCGACGCTTTAGTCGCTCGCTCGCTTAGCAACGAATCAATGGGCCAGTCCCGAAGATTTCGGGGCTGGCCGTGTTGTGTACTGGTCTAGTCACAAAATAGGTTCCGGGCTTGGGTTTTTCCAGTTGCGCGCTTGCGTTTGGAGTGCCGTGGGAGCTTCGCGGCTGTTGTCTTATGATTAGAAGACAGAAAAACAATCGCCGAAGGCCCAAAATGCTTTTAGAATTAGTGCGATGTTTTCCAAGCGCACTTACGCGACCTGGTTCGTCGTACATTTCTTTCTCATCACGGCAGTTTGCTCGGCCGGCATTTTCTCGCTTATCGCGCAGGGCTCTACCATGTTGCCGTCAGCAATCGATAGGTACGCGCTCCAGGCTGAGCTTATTGCGGCATCGCTTGTGGGAAAAGAGGCGGCTGCGTACAGTCCTATCCGGCGAAGTATCGCGACCTATCTGCATGCCGCCGGTATCCAGGCCGGATACAGTTTTTTCGCGCCGAATATTCCAGGTTACCACAAATTAACCTTTGAACTTTACTACGAAGACGGGCGACTAGAATATGCGTCGCCGCACGTTAGTGGTAGAGCAGCTGCGTTGCGTCTGGACAGTTTATTAGATCGACTGGCAGACAAGCGTTATGAACCGTTACGGGAAGTAGTGGTTAAGATGCTTGCGTTCTCTGTCTGGCGAGAAAATCACGACGTGAAAAAAATTCGAGCCACTTTCGGGGCAGTTAGCCCGCCTGGCATCGATGACTTTGAGCATGGAAAAAGTGAATCGTTTCAGCCCATGTTCAGTTACGATTTTAGCCTGCGTGACGAGGAGAAGCAGTAGAGGAACCACCGACTGCATCGTCTGGCGCAAATTAGAAGAGTGAGGCATCGTCGTTTCGAAAAATCGCGACATCCGAGCGTTCTCAATTCGTACCTCGTCATTATGCTTTGCCCTTGCTGATTCACTTCTGTTATCCGTTTAATCCGTCAATCTGTGGCTAAATCACCCGTTTTGAAAGAACATGCTCCGATGACCCTGCTGCGACGATGGTCAGGGGACTTGATGGGCTTTCTGTTCGCCCCGGAAACAGACAAGTGGCTGGGAGCTTTGCGTATTGGTCTCGGACTGCAAGTAGCCATTTATGCGCTGTTCTTAAGAAGTGACTGGCACTACTTGTTCGCGAGTACCGGCAAGGGCCTTGTCAGCCGCGAACTGGGAGAGGCCATTACGTCTTTCGACAGTCCAGTCATTCCGAAACTTGGCTGGCTTATTGTTCTCGGCGGTTACGCTCACATCGGCGAGGATGCTGTGCTTTCCATTGCCTGGGCCTGTTTGCTTTGTATGGGGCTGCTGTTATTACTCGGCCTCTTCTCTCGCCCCGCTGCAATCATTGCGTGGTTTCTTCACCTCTGCGCAGCTGAAAGCGGCGGGCTGTTCGCATATGGCGCCGATAACTTCATGACCACAGGCCTCTTTTATTTGATGTTATCGCCGTTACCGGACCGATACTCGCTGGATTACCTGCTGCTGAAAGTAGAGCTAAAAGGTCCACAACTTTTAGGTTTTTGGCGACGGGTTTTACAGGTGCACATGTGCTTCGTTTACTTTATCGGCGGCCTGGCAAAATGCCTGGGCAGCGGTTGGTGGAATGGCTCTAATCTCTGGCGATCGCTTACCAGGCCACCTTTCAATCTCATTTCACCCGACATTCTTGTTAGATTCAAATACGCGCTGCCGATCCTCGGAATTTCAATCTGTCTAATCGAACTCGGTTACCCATTTTTCATTTGGATAAGGAAGACCCGCCTATTTTGGTTGGTTTGTATTTTGGCAATGCACGCGGCGATCGGGCTGGCAATGGGAATGTATCTTTTCGCGCTCGTGATGATCGTTTTGAACGTTGCCGCCTTCGGTATCGGAATGAGCAAAGGGCGCCCTGTCTCTGCCGAGGTTACAGTGGGGACCGCAGACCAACGTGTGATCATTTCAGGGCCTAGCCCTCGCCGCTTTGCCGCTTCGCGGTTAAATTCAACCGACACGAAAGCGCACGTCGCGAATCGTCCTGCCGCCGAAACGCTGCTTTAATTTTCGCAAAATTTCGGACTTGGAAATCTGTTCCAGCTCGTAGTGCAAAGCTGGCTGGAGCACGCGAACGTAGAGAACGCCTCCGCGCAATGCCACCGGCGCCGAATGGGCAGCGATGAATTCACCGACGATTTTTCCCCACGCATCAATCACTTCCGTCTCATGCAAGCGCTCGCGCAACCCGAGGCGTTGCATCAATTTTGGAACCAACTCGGCCGGCGACTGCCAGCGGTCGCCTCGCTGTTTTCTCTCGGGAAGACCTCGCCATTCGGCGATCACCGCGGCGCGAAGAGAAGGTGACATGGGTATGTGCGAAGCATCAATATTTCCGCCGCATGTGACTTGGCAGAATATTTAGCTCGGTGCGGTACTTGGCCACGGTGCGCCGCGCGATCGGGATACCGCGCTCACTCAGGATCTCAACGATCTCATTGTCGCTCAACGGTTCGTTGCCATCCTCGCGCTTCACCAGATCGAGGATGGCTTCTTTCACGCTGGTGTTGCTCAGCGACTCGCCAGTGGTGGTCTGGTAGCCGGGCGTAAAAAAATATTTCATCTCGAAAATGCCTTGCGGCGTGGCCATATATTTGCCGGAAACGGCGCGACTGACCGTAGTCTCATGCACGCCGACCGCGTCAGCGACTTCTGCCATGGTCATCGGTTTCAGATGCGATCGCCCATGCTCCAGGAAATCGCGCTGCCTCGAAACGATCTGCTTGGCGATGTTGGAAATCGTTTGCTGGCGCTGATGGATCGAGCGGATCAGGAATTTCCCGCTCCGGATTTTGTCGCGGATATAATCTTTGACTTCACTGCTCTGGGTGTTGCCCGACGCGATGATATCCTTGTATAGATTGCTAATGCGCAGATGCGGAATCTGCTCGTCGTTCAGAGTGATTTGATACTCGCCATCCACCTTTTCCACCGTCACATCCGGCAGCACATAGTTTTGCGGCGCAGCGGCAAACAACTGACCAGGACGCGGGTTCAGCCGTCCAATGTTGTCGGCCGCCTTTTGCGCGTCCTCCACACTGATTCCCATCCGACGCCCAATTTCGGGAAAGCGTCGCCTGCCCAAATCCTCCATGTGTTCGGACAGAATTTTGTACTCGAGACTGTTTTCTTTCCCTTCTCGCTTGAGTTGGATGAGCAAACACTCGCGCAAATCGCGTGCCCCAACGCCTGGCGGATGAAAACTCTGTATCAACACCAGCATTTTCTCGAAATCTTCCCTGGAGATTCCAGTATTCAGCGCCATTTCTTCGGGTGTGCTTTGGAGAAATCCGTTGTCATCGATGTTCCCAATGATTAGCTCCGCAGCTCTGCGGTCGCTGGCGTTGAGGGCGCTCTGATTCAGTTGGCTCAGCAGATTTTGTTGAAGCGTTTCCTGCACGGCAATGGAATCGAAAAAGAACTGACGCTTATCTTTCGCTTCCCGTGAACTCCGAAAGCCGTCCGCGCCAGAGCTGGCCGACTGCGCCATGTAATCGCGCCATTCTTCATCCAGGCTCGCGAGCTTCTCGAATTCGTTCTTGAAATTATCGTCAACGGAAGGTTCGGCTTCGCCACGCTCATCGGCGCTAGGCTGATCCGGCAATTCCTCGAGGACGGGATTTGTTTCCATTTCCTGCTGAACGAGATTTCGCAGCTCAAGCAAGGGCGTTTGGAGGACGAGCAGGCTCTGTTGGAGTTGGGGCGAGAGAACCTGCTGCAAGGCAAGGCTCTGCCCCGGAAGAAGTCTCGGCTGCATTCCTTCTCCGGCCATACGCCGAGTTTACGGGCGTAGCAGACAGCGAGCAAGCAATTCAGAGGAGAGCCATTTCCGAAATCGAACAGAATCAGTCGCTGGCGGATTGCGTCTTCGTCCGTCCATTTATCATGATCCAATCAACCTCACCATCGAACGCCACGATTTCTCGGAATAGGTCGCCGCCTTCACTGCAGGGAATGGCTATGAGATCGGCTCGAAATCCGGGCCGAATCCGGCCAAGCGCGTTCCGCTGACCCAGGGCCAACGCTGGATTCGCTGTTACCATCTCCAAAATCTTCTCCGGTGAGCTCTCCGGTTCACTGGCCTGAAACGCGCCCATCTCCGCGAACAAGCTCAGACTCTGGTTGCTGGCGAGGCTGTCGGTGCCCAGGCAAACATTAAATCCGAGTGCATGCAGCCGTTTGAATGGAAATCGGCTGTGACCAAAGTACTCGTGGCTGCGCGGCGAATGCACGACATGAAATTTTGTCTTCAATCTTTCCAGCAACTCGAAGTCGCTTTCGGTCAATTCGTTCAGGTGCGCAACAATCCAATCGTTGTCATTCCGAGCCCCGAGAGCTTTCGGGGTCGAGGAATCTCTGGTTTTTATGAAATGCATCAAAGGCGTGCCATGCCCGCAGTCATCCATCGGCCGTCCAATACTTTTCATAAATTCGTAAAGCGGACCTGACGCATCGCGAAACATTTCCATTTCTTCTCGCGATTCTGCCAAATGGGTTGTCAGC
>DASTZJ010000174.1:0-5236 GCA_035764345.1 Candidatus Udaeobacter sp. | reverse complement strand
TGAAGGAAAACACGGTCCTGGTGAAAGTAGCCGACAACGTGAAGATCGAGATGGAGAAATCGGCTATCACCACTGTGCAGAAAGAGAGTTAAATTGTTAAATCATTAAATCGTTAAATGGTTAAATCGGAATGACCCCTGGGCTTACATTTTGTGTCGGGCTCGCCATGCTCGTCCTCTTCGGGTGGTATTTCGCCACCGATCAAGGGCTGCGGAAACGCCTGCTGGGCATGACGCTCATGTTGTTGCTTGTCGTCTCCAGTATTGTCACTATCTGGCCGCCGCAGAAGAAGATCGCGCTCGGCCTCGACATCCAAGGCGGCACATCCTTCTTGATTCGGCTGAAAGGTGGCGACAAAGAAGTCACCAAGGGCATGCTTGACCAGGCAGTCGAGGTCATTCGCAAGCGCGTCGATTACTTTGGCGGAGGCGAACCAATCATCAGTCCGGTCGGGAACGATCGGATTCTGGTCCAGATTCCAGGTCTCGACACGGCGAAGATTCAGGAAGCGCGCGATCAACTCTCGCGAGTGGCGAAGCTGGAGTTCCGTCTGGTTTATCCAGATAACGGTGAACGATTGCGCGAAATCGACGAGGGAAAGCAGGTAATTCCACCGGAGTATCGGATCGAAACTTATAAACACCAGGGCGAGGGAGAGAAACCGGTTGAAGAACGGTTATTGGTGAAAAAGAAGGCCGACTTGGCTGGCGATCGCGTTTCAGGCGCAGGCGCTTCCTACGAACGAGATGGTTGGGTAGTTCATCTGCGGTTCGACAGCGAGGGCGCCAAGCAGTTCGGCAACATCACGGCTGCCAACATTCACCATCGCTTTGCGATCGTGCTTGATGGCGTGATCCAATCTGCGCCCGTGATTCAAGACGCCATTTATGGCGGTGACGCACAAATCACGGGCCGATTTACCGAGGAAGAAGCGCGCGGTCTGGCAAGCGTGCTTGAGAATCCGTTGCAAACGCCGGTGAGCATCGAGGAAGAGCGCAGCGTTTCGCCAACTCTCGGACTGGATTCGATTCGCGCGAGCATTCTCGCCGGCTTGGTCGGACTGGCCATCACGCTCGTTTGCGTGGGCGTCTATTATAAAATTCCCGGTCTCGTCGCAAACCTCGCCTTGATCATCAATCTCGTTTTGTTGGTCGGCGCACTGACGATGTTTCATTTCGTCCTCACGCTACCCGGCATTGCGGGTATTATCCTGACGATTGGCCTTTCGGTTGACGCGAACGTCCTCATTTACGAGCGGTTGCGCGAAGAAATGGCGCTTGGGAAATCGCTCAAGGTCGCGCTGAACACGGCGTACGAGAAAGCTTTCAGTTCCATTTTCGACGCCAACGTCACAACGCTGATCACGGCGGCGATTCTTTTTTGGAAAGCGAGTGGCCCGGTGAAAGGCTTCGCCATCTCACTTAGCCTCGGGATATTGGCTTCGTTGTTCACAGCGCTGATTGTGGGGCGGAATTGCCTCGGCTGGCTTGTTGATACGGGGCGACTGAAACGCATCTCGATGTTGCACTTGATTTCAGCGCAAAACATCAATTTCCTCGGCAAAGGCTTTATTGCGTGCATGTGCTCGCTCGCGCTGCTTCTGGCTGGCGCGTTCGCCTTTTACAAGCGTGGCGAACGTAACTTTGGTGTTGATTTTCGCGGCGGCGACCTCATCACCTTGAGCGCACCTGGCAAGATCGATATCGGGCAGGTGCGCGGTGCGCTTAAGCCAATCGGACTTGCTGACGCTTCCATTCAGGAATCCACGCAAGTCGGCAGGAGTTACATCACCATCCGCACGCCATTGAACACCAGCGACAAGGTGGAAAAGCAAGTTATGCAGACGCTGCCAAGCTCTGGCTTTAGGGTAGAAGGCTCGGAACGCGTCGGTGCGCTCGTAGGCGGTGAGCTGGCAAAAAATTCGTTAATTGCGCTCGGCCTGGGCATCCTGGGTATCTTGATTTTTGTGACGTTCCGCTTCGAGCTTGCTTTTGCCGTGGGGGCGATCGTCGCCTTGTTGCACGACGTGCTCATAACCGTTGGCATGTTCGCGCTTCTCGGACGCGAACTTACGCTGACAATGATTGGCGCCGTGCTGACCATCGCCGGCTATTCCATCAACGATACCATTGTCGTTTACGACCGGATCCGGGAAGGCTTGGCCAGCGGGCGGCGGGGGACGATCGAGGAAATCATGAACTCGAGCATCAACCAGACGCTGAGCCGAACCATTCTTACAAGCACCGTGACGCTTATTCCGATCCTGTGCCTGTTTTTCTTTGGCGGCGCGGTGCTACGGGATTTCTCGCTGGCCATCATTATCGGTGTGATTGTCGGTACTTACTCGTCCATCTTTATCGCCTCGCCTATTGTGCTCTGGTGGACGCGCGCCCGCGGCGGCGGTGCCACGGCCTTGCGGCGCGAGATCACCGAAAAAGCCGCAGCAGCCAAGCCTCTTGCCCAACGCTGAGGCATTTTGAAGCCTGGCGCTCGCGCCATTGCTCGCTCTGGGCCGTCAGAAGCGAGCCCCGGAGACGCTTTTTCAAGCAGATTTGACGGGGCCGCCTGGCCCGAGTAGGCTCCCGCTCGCCGATTAGCAGTCTATTCGAATTCAGGAGTGATTATTGATGCCAGAAGTGATCGTTCGTAAAGGTGAGCCCGTCGATCGCGCGTTGAAGCGGCTGAAGAACAAGCTGGATGCCGAGGGCATTCTTGAGGAGGTCCGCCGTTTGCGTGCCTTCGAGACACCTTCCCAAAAGCATCGCCGCAAAGCGAAAGCCAACGCCAAGCGAGGCCGAACCAAGTTCCGATTCAACCCGCAAGGTTAAAAAGTTAAATATTAGAAAGTTAAAAGGTTGTCCGGGCGACTATTCTGATGCCCAATTTAACCTTTCAACCATTTCGACTTGCTAACGTTTCGTAGCAGCCTTCCCGGCAAAGAATTCGCCGATCGCCTCTACCAAACCGTCGATGTCGTGTCGCCGCGCTTCGACATCGATCTTCAAACCATTGTTGCGCGCAGTCTGCGAAGTGATTGGACCAATGCTGGCAACTTGCATTCCTTTCGGCCAGGGCACCCCCAAGGCGAGAAAATTTTCCACGGTTGAAGAACTGGTAAAGGTGATTAAATCGGCCCCGTCCTTCGCCAGTTGTCGCCGCGCCCCGCTCGTATCGCGTGTCTCGGGCACGGTCCGATATGCTAATGCTTCGTCCACGATCGCCCCCAAGGCCGAGAGCTCTTTCGGAAGCACGTCCCGCGCCTTTTCTGCGCGCACCAAAAGAACCTTCAGATTTTCGATGCTTCCCTGCTTTTTGAACTCTCGCACCACGTCCTCAGCTACGAACTCTTCCGGCTGAAGATCGACGTGCAGATGAAAGTCTTTTACCCGTTGCGCCGTGGCCGGACCGATGGCAGCAATCCTGGCGCCACCGATTTCGCGCGCGTCATCGTATAACTTGAAGAAAATGTTGAAAAACGCGTCGACCCCATTTGCGCTCGTGAACACGATCCAATCGTAAATGTGTGCGTCTTGCACCAGCTCGGCGAATTCGCGCAAATCACCCGGTGGCTCGATTCGAATCGTGGGCAGTTCGATAACGTGAGCACCCAACGCACGCAGTTTGCTGCTTAACACGCTGGCTTGTTTTCTTGTTCGCGTAACGACGATTCTTTTCCCGAGGAGTGGCCGCTTTTCGTACCAATTGAGCTTGTCTCGCAACGCAACAACTTCTCCAAATACTGCGACCGCAGGTGCTTCAAAACCGCTGGCTACAGCCTTCTGGGCGATATCTTGAAGTGTGCCGGTGAGCGTTTCCTGCTGGCCGGTGGTGGCCCAGCGAACCAACGCTACTGGCAAATCGCCGCGGACAGCGTGCTTCATCATTTCGTTTGTGATCGATCCGAGCCGTTCCACGCCCATCAACATCACCTGGGTGCCTCCAAGTTTCGCCAGCGCCGCGTAATCGATTGTACTCTCCGCCTTAGTTGGATCTTCATGTCCCGTAAAGAACGTTACGTGTGAATTGTGCCCCCGGTGTGTCATGGGAATGCCTGCATAGGCTGGCCCGGCGATCGACGAGGTGATTCCGGGGACAATTTCAAATGGAATGCCTGCAGCGGCGATCGCCTGCGCTTCCTCAGCGCCTCGGCCAAACACAAACGGATCGCCGCCTTTTAACCGAACGACCTGCTTTCCTTCGCGCGCTTTCTCGATCAACAATGCGTTGATTTCATGCTGGTTGATTTGCGATTCGCCGGGCGTTTTACCGACGCAAACAATTTCCACGTCGTCCCGCGCCCAGCCGAGCGTCTCGGGATTTGCCAGATGATCGTAAACGATCACATCCGCATTCTCGATGCACTCCTTAGCCCGCAGTGTAACCAGGCCGAGGTCGCCCGGGCCGGCACCCACCAAATAAACCTTTCCACTCTTATTCATGCCCATGTGTGAAGCCGCGGTCTTGAGCGAAGGCTGGCGCTCCTAATCTATTCAATAGCTGTGTCGCGAGGCGTTCACCCTCAGTGCGAGCGCCTTCGACTTCAGCCTCCCGTGGTGCTGCTGATTGAGCGGTAAACAATTGAGCCCTTATCTTCATCTTATCGTTTTCGATTGCCGCCAGCACGCCCACTGGACAATTGCAGTCGCCCTGCAACAAACGCAGAAACTCTCGTTCCGCGCGCAAACAAAGCAACGTCTGCCGATCGTTTACGAGATCGGCGATCGCCTTCATGCGTTGATCATTGGCGCGAACTTGAAGCGCAATGATTCCCTGGCCGCCCGCTGGCAAAAAAAATTCCTGCGGAAGGATTTCAAGGAAAAATTGCGTGCCCTGGAACCTAATCTCATAATGAGCCGGCAATAGGCCGAGTCGTGCAAGTCCCGCGCGAGCGAGCACGACTGCGTCCCAATTGTTGTCGGCCAATTTACGCAGCCGGGTCGGAACGTTCCCGCAAAGGTCGACGACTTTGAAATCAGCGCGTTTCCAGAGCAACTGGCGCTTCCTTCGTACGCTACCCGTGGCGATTATCGCGCCCTGCGGCAGCGAAGCGAATCCACCCGGATGTTTCGAAACCAGCAGGTCATCCATCGGTGCGCGAGGAAGAACCGCAGCAATTACTGCATTTGGATTCGTTTCACTCGGAAGATCTTTCGCGCTATGGACCGCGACATCGACGTCGCCGGCAAGAAGCGCTCGCTCGATTTCTGCCGTAAACAATCCTTTACGACCAGCCTGA
>DASTZJ010000173.1:0-3539 GCA_035764345.1 Candidatus Udaeobacter sp. | reverse complement strand
GGCGCGAGCCGGCTTGCTTGACGGCCGCCGCGCCACAACGCATTGGAACTGGTGTGAGGTTTTGATCAGGCGCGCGCCCCGCGCACATGTCGATCCTGATCCAATATTTGTTCGTGACAAAAATGTCTATACTTCGGCCGGCGTTACGGCCGGAATGGATCTTGCCCTGGCGCTGGTGGAAGAAGACCACGGCTCGCGACTCGCGTTGCAGGTGGCGCGCAATCTCGTGCTCTATTTGCGTCGGCCCGGTGGACAATCTCAATTCAGCGCCGCGTTATCATTGCAACTGACCGATCGAAAACCATTACGCGACCTCGAGTCATGGGTCCTAGATAATCTAAGCAAACCGCTGACTGTGCCAGTGCTGGCGCAACGCGTGGCTATGAGTCCGCGAAATTTCGCGCGGGTCTTCGCCAACGAAATGAAAACCACACCGGCGAAGTTCGTCGAGCGTCTTCGCGTCGAAACAGCTCGTCGCCGCCTGGAAGAAAGTCAGAACAGCATGGAATCGATCGCAAGCGAGTGCGGTTTCGGAAACGTGAATTCAATGCGCAACGTTTTTCAGCGCGCGCTAAGGATTGCTCCAGGTCAATATCGGCGCCACTTCCGCCACGTGAAACATCGACCGAGGACCGAGGGATAAGAAGTGTCCGGTTGTATTTCGCCCGAAGATCTTCATCAGGAGATCTCCACCTCGACAATATCCCCATCTTTGACCCCATAGGTGTCTCTGATCCCGACATCCGTTGCGATCTCAAGAATTCTCTCTGGCGGGTCACCGAACTTTCCGTCGTCTGTGTCCGGCCGGAGGATGAAAGCCTTTCTGCCAAATATCTTGCAGGGGGCCATGCTTACCGAGACTCGCCCGCCATATTCTTCCTTCTTAAGTCGAATTGCATCCTTTGGCGTTAGAAAGATTGCGTCGCTGAGGTGGATATTAAGTGTTCCTGGGTACAGTTTCATCCCTGTCTTTTGAGTGTAGTAGGCTTCCAGTTTTGCAAGCCAGAATGAAAAATTTCCTTTGCCTGGTCTAACGATGCCTCGCAGGACGGTCATAAAGCGAGCGCCTTTATTATGTTGTTGATGAAGTCGACATATCGGATGTCGGCTGGGCCGCTTTGACGCTAAACGCTGCCACAGAGATAAGCGCGATGAAGTCGCGGCGATTCATTGACTTCGATTACAGGAGCAACGTAGCGACGCCTAACGAGGTATTTGATGGAATTTTTCTGTCTAATGCCCTTACTCACCTGGGGAAGAATCCGATAAAAGCGGCATCACGCAAATGAGGTATAACTCAGCAAAACCCATGCCCGACAAAATCAGCACTTAAAGTAGTGACCGAAAAAGTCACTCGTAACGCGATTTCATGGCGCGATATCATTTGGAATTTGATCGCGACTTCGTGCTTGCATTGAAAATCGCAAGGCAAACCTTCTAGCCGATGGGCGCATTTGAGTATCTTTCGGTCCTTATCTCAATCATTCTCGCCCTGGGGATGACGCGAGTGCTGGGCGGTGTGGGCGAAATGCTGCAGGCACGCTCACGCCGCCACGTTTATTGGGTGCACGTCATCTGGATCGTTAACCTGTTCCTGTACCTGGTGGTCGCATGGTGGATTTTCTACCGCTGGCGCAATCAGCAGCCCTGGACGTTTTTCCTTTTTATTTTCGTCCTCATCGCACCGACTCTTCTGTATTTGGCCTCAATCCTCCTCTTTCCGCCGGAGGCCGCGGGCGACGAATCAGTCGATTACAAAAGGCACTTCTTTTCGAACCATCGCGCGTTTTTCATCATATTCGCGCTCTACGGCCTTGTTGATGTTCTTGACACTCTACTCAAAGGTGTGCCGCATTTCCTCGAACAAGGAGTACAATACGTCGTTAGTACTGCCCTTTTTCTGGCTGGCATGACCATCGCTGCAATCACGCGTAACGAGCGGTACCATCAGTTCTACGCCATCTTCTTTTTCGCCCAAACGATCGTTATCAGCTTCGCGCTCTTTCAGACGTTGATTTGAATCCCGGCCAATCGAACGGGTCCGCGATTAAATTTCTGTTCTTGAGAGAGAGCGAACGCTCGGTGAATGAACTGCGTCTCAGATCTCAGCTTTTTGCTCCGATATCAAGAACAACTCGAAACCGTGCTTTGCCGCTCATCATCCGGTCATAGGCTTCTGTCGCTTTTTCCAGCGGAAAGATTTCGTTCATCGACTGCACACCATTCGCAGCACTGAATTTAAGAGTATCCTGCGAATCGATAGAGGTCCCCGAGTACCAGCCTTTGACGGAACGCTGTCCGGTGATTAGCAAAATCGGATCGACCGAGAGCGGGCCGGCCGCGCCGATCACGATAAGCGTTCCGTTAGGTCCAACACCGCCCAGCACTGCCGCCATGGCGTCAGCGTTGGTTACCGTGGCAATGATAACTTTGGCGCCACCTAACTTGCTCAGTTCCGCCGCCGGCTCCGACGATTGACTGTCGATGTAATGCCGCGCGCCGAGCTTTTTCGCTAATGGCTCTTTGTCTTTTCCACGCGCGATCGCCACCGTGTTAAACCCCATCTTGGCCGCGAATTGGACACCGAGATGACCGAGTCCGCCGATCCCGAGTACGCCGACAAGATCGCCGGGCGCGCCGCTGTTACGCAACGCATTGAACGTTGTGATTCCGGCGCACATCAGTGGAGCGCCCTCAACTGAGTTCAAATCGTCCGGCACGGACGCGAGCGCTTTCGCCGGTGCCACCATGTATTCGGCATAACCGCCGTCGAACGAGATGCCGGTCGTGAGCAATTCCACCTGGCAGGCAAAGAAATCGCCGCGCCGACACGGATCGCAATGTCCGCAATTTGACGCGTGCCACCCAACGCCCACCCGCTGACCCGATTTCCAATCCGCAACGTCGGGCCCGACGGTGTCGATCACACCGATCACCTCATGGCCGGGAATTCTCGGGTATTGGATCCCGGGCCAGAGTCCATCTTTGACTAACGAATCGCTGTGACAAATGCCACACGCTTCAACTTTCACTCGGACCCAACCTGATTTGGGTTCCGGTATCTCCCGCTCCACCACTTCCAACGGTCCGTTCGCCTTTGGAACCTGCACCGCGCGCATTTTCTTCGCCATACCTTGCCAATCGTCCCGTTCTTGCAAGAAGACAAGATCTGTAGCGGCGGTCTACGACCGCCAAGCCGATGAACCAAAACGATTATGATTACAAGCATGAAATGAAGACTGTTTCTCTTCCTGATGGCGACCGCGTTCCCGCACTCGGTCAGGGCACGTGGCGCATGGGCGAGAGCACACGGGTGCACAAGGATGAAGTCGCCGCATTACGACTCGGAATCGAGCTCGGCATGACACTAATTGACACAGCCGAGATGTATGGAGATGGCGGAGCGGAAAAAGTCGTGGCCGACGCAATCGAGGATCAACGCGACAGCGTATTTGTTGTTACCAAGGTATATCCGCATAACGCATCATCTACGGAATTGCCAAAAGCATGTGAGCGCAGTCTCAAACGCCTGCGAATCG
>DASTZJ010000172.1:0-2826 GCA_035764345.1 Candidatus Udaeobacter sp. | reverse complement strand
CACGAGTGGTTCTACTGGAAAGCCAAAGGGGATTCTGCATACCACAGGTGGTTATTTGGTCGGCGTTTATTCCACCACGAAGTACATCTTCGATATTCGCGACGAAGACATCTTTTGGTGCACGGCTGATGTCGGCTGGGTTACGGGCCACAGCTACATCGTCTATGGTCCGCTCGCGAACGGCGCGACAACGGTCATGTACGAAGGGGCGCCGAATTGGCCGGAACCGGACAGGTTCTGGAAAATCATCGAAGAATATCGGGTCAACATTCTTTATACCGCGCCAACTGCGATCCGCGCTTTCATTCGCTGGGGCGACCATTGGGTGGCGAAACACGATCTCTCATCGCTTCGGCTGCTCGGCACAGTCGGCGAACCAATTAATCCAGAGGCATGGATGTGGTATTACAAAAATATCGGAGGCAAGCGTTGTCCGGTTGTCGATACATGGTGGCAAACCGAAACAGGATCGATTCTGATCACTCCTCTGCCGGGCGCGATTCCGACAAAACCAGGCAGCGCAACGCTCCCGTTCTTTGGCGTCGATCCAGCCGTTGTTGACCAGAAGGGGCACGAAGTCGGACCGAATGTAGGCGGCAAGCTAATCATTCGCCGGCCATGGCCTTCGATGTTGCGCACGATTTACGGCGACAAATCCCGTTATCGGCAACAATACTGGAGCGAATTTAAAGGGAACTATCTTACCGGCGACGGCGCGCGGCGCGATGAAGACGGCTATTTTTGGATTGTTGGCCGAATCGATGATGTGCTCAACGTGGCAGGCCACAGGCTCGGTACGTCGGAAATTGAAAGCGCGTTGGTGAGTCATCCGAAGGTCGCCGAGGCAGCAGTAGTTGGCAGACCCGATGAACTAAAGGGACAGGGCGTCGTCGCGTTTGTGACATTGAAAGCGAGCGTTAATGCCACTGGCGGACTGAAAGCAGAACTCCGCGAGCATGTTGGCGTGCACATCGGGGCAATCGCAAAACCGGACGAAGTTCGTTTCGCAGAAGCGCTCCCAAAGACCCGCAGTGGCAAAATCATGCGGCGATTGCTTAAAGAAATAGCCAGTGGCGCGCGAGTCACCGGCGATACGACTACGCTCGAAGACTTCAGTGTCCTGGCAAAATTGGCCGAATCGGAAGAAGCGTAAAGTACCTAATATAGTTAACCCGTGAGTTTCATTCGCACCGGCTTTCGCGAGATTGGATTGAAAATCCGTTGTTAGCCCCTCGTGCTTAGTCACTTGCCTAGCATCCAACGCGAACATTAACGACAGATAATGACCATTCCAGACGCTTATAACGTCAACATGGCGTCAACAGCTTCAACCACTGCTGCTACGCGCGCGCGCGCGTGGAATGTTTCGGAAGGAACGGGTCCATTGTTGGGTCCCAAAAAGTTCCTGAATGCGTCTACCGCGGTCTGGATATCCGCTGGAGTGGCACCGGACGCTTCGAACACCTCCGGATCGGCTGAAGCAGCCACTGGGTTGAAAATGAGTGTTAAACCAAAGCTGGCGATCGCCAGCGAGAGCCAATGTTTTTTCATGTATTTTCCTCCATGCTGTTGTTCTTGCTTAGAAACCGATGGTTATAATGCGACTTCCCCAGATCGAATTGCTGTTTATTTTTTCGTTCACCAGCCAGGCATTGGCTCCGTTCGAGGGATCCAGTGTCACCGCCGAGTAGTCACCCCAGCGTTGGGTGCCGAAACGCGGGTCGAAGTTGCCGGTTAAGAACGTGGGACTGGTGAAACCAGCCGTCCCGGCCGTGATTTGCGCGTCTGCGCTCAACTTGCCCGATAAACGCACTTGCGCGTTGACTCTTATGCTCGCATCGGTCGACGTCCAGGTCACAAAACAGTTACCTGCGGCGTTGGCCGTGATGGATGCGTTGAAGTCATCTGACGTGTGGCTTGCGAAGTAAAAACCACTCTGGCGAACTGTGTTGGTGGACGTATTGAGCCGGTAGAACATCGGTGCGGGGTAAGGTCCGAGAGCGATTGTGTGCGTCTGCCAGAGGTCAGTCCCGTTCTGGGTGCTCGCATTCACAAATCTCGAGTCCGAGGTGTCCAATACTTGGCTTGTTCCCGATTGATGAGCGTCTGGTGGGACCCCGTAGGAAGGTACCGTTACAGTGGACTGGACGAGCCTGGTCGATGAGGGGTGGCTTGTGTTCGTCGCGGTAAATTTGGTGAGTGTCGTCCCAGATGGCGGCGCCGCGATCAGGAAGGTCGAAGCATTCTGGTCGTCAACGATGGGCGGCGCCAACGTTCCAGCCAAGCCGGTGAAAATTGGAACTGAAAAGCCCAGACCGTTGTACAGCCGCGCTTTGGCCACCGAGAAGAAATCAGCCCCGCGGAATCCGCCCGCCGCCGAGAAGATATTCGCGGTAAAGAGCACCGCGTCCTGATCTGTACCGAGCTGCGGAAAATCGTAAAAATCATTATTATTAAAGAAGTCTACATCGACATTGTAAATGAAGAATGGGCCTGTGGGATCGCTGGTTTTCGAGATCCCAATGAACAAACGCTGCACTGTTGTCGACTCTGGGAAGGCGTCAGCGGTTACGATCCAGCGCTGCCAAGTTTTATCAAAGACCACGCGTGGATCGAATAGCGTCTCGGCGGTGTAGCTAAAAAACGTCGCTAGCGTCACGCTTTTCACTAGAGCAGGGGGCGAAGCCTTCGAGAAAACGTCGAAATGACTGTTGGTCACCTCGACAAAATGATTGATGCCAATCGCGCCATGTGTGTCGGGCGGGAAAAGGCCCTGGGTCTCACTGTGACCATTGAAGTTGTTCGTTTTGATCACTGGAGGGCCCA
>DASTZJ010000171.1:0-4780 GCA_035764345.1 Candidatus Udaeobacter sp. | reverse complement strand
AGAAGCGATTCAATTAGTATTCCAACGCCGGGTGAACTTTTCGCAGCGCTCGAAAAGCCGGGCAAAACAAACTGGGCGGGTCAATATCGTGGACCAATTCCGGTGACGTACCGCAATCGCGCGCAGATCGCCCTTAACTTGGGCGGTTTGATTGCTGATGGCTTTATTGCTGTGGAAGCAAAGGACAGTCAGCAGGTCAAAAATATCGGGTCAGACATCATCAAACTCGCAAAGGCGCTTGGCGTTAGCGAAAAGCTCCTTAGTCGCGGCAGTAGCATCAACGAATTTGCCGATAACAACGAATGGGACACGCTGCAGGAGGAACTGGAAGCGACGCAGAACGAAGTAAAATCCTCAATGCAATCGCACGCCGACCAGGACTTGGTAATTCTGGTGACTCTCGGTGGTTGGATTCGAGGCACGCAGGTCGTCACCTCATCAATCATGCAGAACTATGACGAACGCAGCGCCAAGGTTCTGCGCCAGCCGGCTCTCGTTCATTTCATGCAGTCGAAAATCAACGAAATGTCCCCTGAATTGCGCGACGAGCCACTGGTCAAAGATGTCAGTGAACAGCTCGCTACAATTGAAAAGCTGGTTTCGTTTCCGGTAGGTAAGGCACCTGATGTTGAAGAAGTTCGCAAGGTTAACCAAGCGGTCAGCAAGGCGATGGAGGAAATAGAAAATAAAGAAGCGCCAAAATGAATCGAAGCCTGCTTATTCCATTGTCGGTTGTTGTGCTGGTTATCAGCGCCATCGTGCGCGGAGACACGGATGCCGAGGTGCAGGCCCGCAAAGATGCTCTCGATGTTGCCGCGGCATTTTCAAACGACGGTTTCAAGATCCGAGACGGACATTGGTGCGGGATTGTCAAACCGCATGATCACTCCTTGGTCGCGGTGAACCTCTACGCAGAAAATCAATATTGGTTCTCCGTCGGTGCCACAGACCCGGCAAAGAAAATTGCGGTCAGCGTCTATGATGAGACGGGAAAACAGGTGACTACGGAAAGCTACGACAACGGGGACAAAGCTGCGGCTGGTTTTGCGCCACCGAGCAGCGGTCAGTACTTTGTCTCGGTTGATCTGGTCGAAGGCGACCAGAGCAGCTTTTGCCTCGTTTATTCCTATAAATGAACCGATGTCGCGTGTTCGTGCGCGCTGCGTTTGGCATGAAGTAATAAACGTCAGCAGCTCCACAGCAGGCCGATGATTTCGCTTGAGGTTCTCTATGAGGGGAATGTTCAGGGTGTTGGGTTCCGCTGGACAGTGCGCCACGCGGCGAAAGGCTTTGACGTTACCGGTTGGGTTCGCAATCTGCCGGACGGACGCGTAGAACTTCAAGTCACAGGAGAGGAAGACGAAGTGCGCGCGTTTGTCGACAGCATCGCAAAGGGAGAACTTCACTCCCTGATTCACAAACAAACGGAAAACAAGTTGGATAAACCGGTTACCGCCCGTGGGTTTGAGATTCGCTATGACTAATCCAGCGGTCGCGGTTCACGGACTAACGAAAATTTTTCCCGTGCCGTTACAGCGACAGGAGATTGTCGCGGTGAGGGACCTCAACCTTCGCATCGAACCGGGCGAAGTGTACGGCTTGCTCGGGCCGAACGGTTCCGGCAAAAGCACAACCCTCAAAATAATTCTGGGGCTGGTTTCCCCAACGCACGGGCGCACGGAAATTTTTGGGCGCGACAGTCGTCTTGTGCAAAGCCGAGAAGCAGTCGGTTTTCTGCCGGAGAATCCGTACTTCTACAAATATCTCACTGGAGAAGAAACGCTGCGTTTCTTTGGGCGTCTTTGCGGGCTGCGGGGCGCCCGATTAAAGGAACGAATAAACGAATTGCTCGACCTTGTCGGATTGACCAGGGCGCGCAAACGTCGACTGGGCACCTATTCTAAGGGCATGTTGCAACGCATTGGCCTTGCACAGGCATTGATTCACGATCCCAGACTGGTAGTGCTGGATGAACCGACTGCAGGTGTTGATCCGGCAGGTTCACGCGAGATTCGCGATTTGATTCTGGATCTGAAGCGCCGCGGAATCACCGTGCTGCTTTCCTCGCACTTGCTCGCGCAGGCGCAGGAGATTTGTGACCGCGTTGGAATTCTCGCAGATGGCGTGCTGGTGCGCGAAGGGCATCTGCAGGAATTGATCGCAATTGAAAATCAGACCGAACTCGTCATCGCCGACGCGTCCACTGAGCTCGTCAACGAAATCGAATCGGTCATCAACCAGTCAAACGCGAAGCTGATCGAACGCCGAAAATCGACAACCACACTGGAGAGATTGTTCCTTGAGGCGACGAAAAGCGACAAGACATAACGAAAACCGAATGACCCGCCTTCGCCAAGGCTATGCCGCGGCATGCGAATGAGAAGCAACGAATGATCAGAAATGACGAATAAGGAACACGCTTCAACCCTTCAACGCTTTAACGCTTCAACGCTGGCAAAACCCTATCGCCCTTTCTCTTTCTCGCGGGTCCTCGCTATCACCCTTAATACGCTCACCGAGCTAACGCGTATGAAGGTCTTTTATGTGCTCCTTGTTTTTGCCCTCCTTTTGATCGGCAGCTCAATCTTCATGGCGCAGTTTTCTTTTCAGCAGGAGTTCCAGATCTTGAAAGACGTGTCCCTCGGCGCGATATCAATCTTTACCTCACTGCTGGCAATCGTTGCTACTGCGCGACTGCTTCCCCAGGACATCGAAGACCGAACGATTTACACCATTCTCGCCAAACCCGTGCCGCGTCTCGAATACGTGCTTGGGAAAATTGCGGGAGTTCTTCTGTTGCTGGCAATCAGCACGCTGGTCATGAGCGCAGCGTTCCTGCTGGAGTTGTACTTGCGCGAACAAGCTGTGATCCACGCCACGTTGAGGCAAATGGCCGGCGCGCCACCTGAACAAATCGCCGATGCTCTCCGCGCGATCGGATCTTCAGCCCTCAACATCGATATCTTTCCCGGAATCATTATCATTTACCTGAAAGCGTGTTTGCTTGCCGCACTCACGCTCTTCGTTTCCACATTCGCCACCACAAACATTTTCACGATCGTGGTAATGGCTTTCATTTACTTCATTGGCCATTTGCAGGCGACTGCGCGTGAATACTGGCTGCAGGAACACAGTAGCGGGCTGCTTACCCGGGTATTTCTCGCAATCGTGGCGCTGCTGTTTCCGGACTTGCAAGCGTTCAATCTGGTCGATGATATCGTCGCCGGCACTGCCATTTCATTGGCGCTTTTCACTAAGACGGCACTTCTCGGCGTTTTCTACACGACGCTGTACACGCTGCTGGCGGCGTTCGTGTTTTACGGGAAGGAATTATGATACGGGTTCTTGTCGCGCTAGCGATTTTGGTTGCGCTCGGGGGGATCACATTGCCAATTGAGCGCGACCTGGCAGTGCTGCATCGCCAGGAGCATTTTCGCGGCGTCGAATTTAATCTCGATCTTCGCGAAAAACTTGGGCAACTCGGCTTCATTGCTGCCTTGAGTGGGTTTCGAGCGATCGTCGCTGATGCGCTTTTCATCCAGGCACACGTCGCGTGGGAACGCACAGAGTGGGGCCGGATCTTGTTGTTGTTCCGGCACATCACAACGCTGCAGCCACGGGTGCTACTGTTTTGGGACACTGCGGCCTGGCACATGGCTTGGAACGCCAGCGTGGCGGCGATGAACGACCAGCGCCAGCCGCGTCTTGCGCTGCGAGTCAAAGCGCAGCGGGAATATTTTGCGCTGGGGAAGGATTTCCTGGAACGCGGAATAAAAAATAACCCCGATCGTCCTCAGCTCTATGAAGCGCTTGCCCGCCTTTACAAGGAGAAATACAAGGATCACGAGCGCGCTTCTGAATTCTACGCCAAGGCAGCTGCCTTGCCGGATGCGGCGACCTTCGACAGGCGTTTTGCGGCCTACGAGCTTTCTTACTGCGAAGGGCGCGAGTGGGAGGCCTATGAGCGTCTGCGCCGGCTTTATGACGAGGGTGAGCAGGAACGGCTGCCGACTTTGATCAAGCGGCTAAAATTTCTCGAAGACAAACTCAAGATCCCGCCGGATCGGCGGATTCCCGACAAAGAAGGCGACATCGTGAAACAGAAACACTGAATCGTTGACAGCGTTAAATCATTGAAGCATCCAGCCGTTTCCGTTGTAACGTTGTAACTTTTTAACCTTTTAACCGCGACCCGTATGCGCTTCGCAATTTTCAGCGATGTTCACGCCAATCTCGAGGCGTTGGAGGCGGTGCTGGCGGACGCACGCGCGCGCAAATGCACGCGCTTCGTGTGTTTGGGTGACGTGGTCGGTTACAACGCCAATCCACGAGAATGCGTGGAACGCATTCGCGAGTTGGATTGCCCTGTCGTGAAAGGCAATCACGATGAGGCAGCGTCGTGTCTCGCGCCTCCTGGCGATTTTAATGAAATCGCCGAGCGTGCCATTGCGTGGACCCGTGAACACTTAACGGAGCAGGACAAGGAGTGGTTGCGCGGGTTACCGCTACAGAGACGTGTGCACGATTTTACCATCGTGCACGCCACGCTCGATACACCGGGGCAATGGGGCTATGTTTTTAATAACCTCGATGCGGCTGCGAGCTTTACCTACCAACGCACTACCATTTGTTTCTTCGGGCATACGCATGTGCCCATGGTATTTATTCGAGACGAAAGCGTCCGACGGGAACGGGGCGAGAACATTCGCATCGAGCCGGCCAAAAAGTATTTCATCAATATGGGCAGCGTGGGACAACCGCGCGATGGAAACTGGCGCGC
>DASTZJ010000170.1:0-2844 GCA_035764345.1 Candidatus Udaeobacter sp. | reverse complement strand
CAACGTTCTTTTCCATCGCTTCAATCCGTCATCGTTTCAACGAATCGTTTTGATCGTGCTCGTCAAACATAAGGCACGACTCTGGGAGGTTGGCCAGGGACTGCGCGGGGCTGGCCGAGCCGGTTATTATAATTGCTGCGTGTCGGAATATGCTGACTTTTACCCAATGTCTTCGCCAGCTCTGATCGAGCCTGTTATTGTGATTATCGCGTATCGGCCCAAACCCGGAAGGGAAAGCGAAACTCTGGAGCTGGTTAGGAGTCGTGTTCCCACGTTGCGCAAGGAAGGGCTCGTGACGGACCGCGCACCGACCATCATGCGCGCGACGGCACGATTATCGAAGTCTCGGAATGGAAATCGCAGGAAGCAATTGACGCTGCGCACAAGAATCCAACCGTAATCGCGATGTGGAACAAGTTTTTTGAAGTTTGTGATTGTATCCCGCTCAACACGTTATCTGAAGCCGCCGAGATGTTTGCCGGTTTCGAACCGATTTCAGGCTGATTACTAACTCTCGAGTTCTCAGTAACTCAACCCTACGATCTTTCCAGCGGCTATTTCAGCCTGGAAAAGTCTGGGTCGAACACAATATTATGGAATGTTTGTGACCAGACGCGCTACTACGCGCTCTTTCGCGCCGCACCTATCTAGCGCTGTGATCGCCTGTGCACTGACGGCTGCGATCCTGTGCGGCGGCAGAATGCTGGCAACGTACCTCGAGGAGAAGACGATTCATTCGACCGCTCCAAGAGATTTCTTTGTTAAGAATCAAGGGCTCGCCTTCGAGCGCGCTGCGGCGCGCGCCCCAGACATCCTGCTTCTTTATGGTAGCTCGGAATTAATTGACCCGATTCCCAACAGAGCGTCGGATTTCTTTTCGCATGAGCCGACCGGATTTGAGGTGTGTCCCGTGGGCAAGGCGGGCACGACGTCACTGATTGTCTTGCAGAAGCTGGGCGCGCTCGGCTCTGCGTTGCGTGGACGGAAAGTCGCGATCTCGCTGTCGCCGAGCTCGTTTTTAACGCCTGTCGTTAGGCCCGATTTTTACGCTGGAAACTTCTCTCTACCTGCGGCAAGCGGCACACTGTTTGGGAATGCTCTCGATTTGAACCTGAAGACTGAGATCGCAAAGCGAATGCTTCAATTCCCAGACACGCTGGGAAAAGACGGACTACTGCGGCTCGCTGCCAGTTGTCTCGCTTCCGGCCGCCCGTTGGACCGCATTGCTCTGATGGCCATGTGGCCATTGGGGAAACTGCAAAACATAATGCTCGATTTGCAAGACCACTTCGAAGCGCTCGTTTACATTTTAGGTGGAGGCAAACCGGTCCCAAATTGGTTGCGACCGCTCAGTTCACACAAGGTGCACCTTCACAGGGGGACCGCTGGCGACGGTCGGGAGACGATGACGACCGAGTCGCTCGATACGATTCATCGGGCCAAAGACGCGGCTTTTCGCGCGCGCGTCGCGGCGGCCGGCGAGTGGACTGACTTGGAATTGTTGTTTCGCACACTCACTAAGCTCCGGGCCCAACCCCTCATTTTAAGCATGCCGATCGATGTTTATGCTGCGCCGGGTGTTTCACGATCGGCTCGCGAAGTGTATTACAATAGAATGCGTGAACTTGCTCGACGATATCACTTCCCGCTCGTGGAGTTTGAAGACCATGATGCCGACCCGACGTTTCTCATTGCTCATCGGGAACATCCCACGCCCAAAGGGTGGATGTATTACAACCAAGCGCTCGATAACTTCTTTCATAAGACTAAGTGAACGAAGATAAAGACAACATCGAATTCAGCGCGGTGGAAGATCACGACGGTATATTGACCATTCGTGGTGGCGGCGCTCAAAGGAATTGGAACGGCATTCACTATAAACAGGGCGTTTCCGCGAAGAACGTCGGCACGAAGAATTTATCCGCGAACATCGCTACCATCCCGCCAGGCGGCGTTGCATATGCGCACATTCACGTCGGTTTCGAAGTGGTCCTTTACATCATCGAAGGAAAAGTGCGCCATGAATTCGGCCCCGGGCTCAAGCAAGTGATCGAAAATAAGGCCGGAGATTTCATTTATATCAAACCAGGCGTCCCTCACGAAGTCTTCAACATGAGCAAAACCGAACCGGTCGTTGCCTTCGTCGCCCGCTCATCTGCCGACGAATGGGACAACATCGTTCCATACGACCGGGCATCATGCATATGAATTCGACATTTAGGTGTTCGATACCTGCTCGCGAAGGCCTCTGGAAGTTGAGCGTTCTGCGTTTACTTTTACGCTTGCTTCATGCCAAAACATCTTGTCATCAGCACAAGCGGTAATCCCGACAGCAACAGCCGCCGGATGGGACGCATCGCGTTCGCATATCTGCAGAAGCGAAAGGTGCCCTGCGACTGGATTGACATCCGCGAAATGGACCTGCCACTTTGTGACGGAGACAAATGTTACGCGATGTCAGGGTCAAAGAAATTGAGGACAGCCGTCGAATGCGCCGATGGGATCCTCGTAGCGGCGCCGGTATATAATTATGATGTCGCCGCCGCGACCAAGAACATGATCGAGCTCACCGGGAGCGCATGGGAAGACAAGATTGTTGGGTTTTTGTGCGCGGCCGGTGGGAGAGGCAGTTACATGTCCGTCATGGCCTATGCCAACAGTCTCATGCTCGATTTTCGCTGCGTCATTATTCCGCGGTTCGCCTTTGCCACGTCCGACGCTTTCAACAGCGAGCACATCAGCGACAAAAAAATCGACGAGCGAATTAAACAAGTCGCCGACGAACTAGTTCGCTTCACCAAAGCGCTTCGGAGCTAAATCGCAATCGGCAGATTGAATAGGATT
>DASTZJ010000169.1:0-3957 GCA_035764345.1 Candidatus Udaeobacter sp. | reverse complement strand
CAAGCGCCTCTACAACGATTTACCGCGCGCGGGCGTTGCCGCGTTCGGCAAATGCGCCATGCAGTACTCCTCACCATCGCGTGCCACGCGGAAGTCGAGGTTCGGATCGCTCAATTCGGTCGCGCCGCACACTGCGCATTTGTGAAGCGGTTCGGCTTCGCTTCGAGAACTCTGCGCATAGCGCTTTCTTCGCGCCGAGACTTCGCCGCGATGGCGAGCATCATGAATAATTTCTGGTCCGAAAAAGATCAAATAATTGGCCAGGGCAGCCACCAGCGCCATGCGATAGGAATTCGTGCCGACGACAAAGCCGAGCAATAAGAATGCTGCTGATACCCAGGCGATCCACTTGATTTTCGCCGGCAATACAAAAAACAAGTAGATGACCTGATCCGGATAGAACCGAGCGAAAGCGAAAAACAACGACGCGTACAACATTGAGTTGGAAAAACGCGTTCCGAAGAAAAATGCTGCCGCTGTCGTGCCGATCATTCCAACGATGAAATAAAGTGTAAGGCGAAACGCTCCCCACGCCTGTTCGAGGCCTTCACCGATGAACCAGAGAAACCAAAGGAGAAGGAAAACCCACAAAAAACTTTCGCTCTGCGGAAGAAAAATATACGTGATCAGTCGCCAGATTTCGCCGTGGCGAATCCGCCCGGGATCGAGATCAAGCATGAAACGAAAACCAGGGTTCAAACGAACCAGCAAAAAAGTGAGCGCGGTAAAGGCGACCACGATGCGCATCAACCCCGGAATGCCGAGAAAACCGAGGCGGCGTTCAAGCTTATCCAGCAATGTCATGTTCGCCGAAGCTAGCGCAACAATCCTTCACCTCAATCCTCTCCCTTTACCAAGGGAGAGGCGGACAACGCGCACTCACTGGCAGAAAAATGCCGGCGACAGGAAATTTCTTCTCTCCTACTCGACCGAGAAGCGGATGAAGGTGAGGAGTCGAAATCCAGCCCAGTCACTGAATTCTGCGAACGCTTGCGCTGCTATTGGCACAGTCTAGTTTGGCGCGTGAGCGAAGCTGAGCCAAAGAAAACGCCACTTTACGAAGAACATGTTCGGGTCGGCGCGCGAATAATCCCTTTCGCCGGATGGCTCATGCCCGTGCAATACACGAGCATCGTAGAGGAACACCAAGCCGTGCGAAACAATGTTGGCATCTTCGACATTTCGCACATGGGACAATTGATCGCTGAAAGCGCGCGTGCGCGCGAATGGCTCAACACCATGCTCACAAACAACATCGACAAACTCGTTGTTGGCACGGGTCAATACACGTTTCTGCTCAACGAGCTTGGTGGCATCATTGACGATTTGATTGTTTATCGGATCGGCGAGCAGAAATTTCTGCTGGTAGTTAATGCGGCGCGTACAGACGAAGACTTTGCGTGGTTGCGAGACCATCTTCCGGCTGCAAACGCAGTTCCGCTCGTCAATCGCAGCGCGGATTTTGGCGGTGTCGCCATTCAAGGTCCGCGGATCGCCGAGTTGTTTCACGCGCTGTTCGGCAAGGATATCGATCTTCCACCGCGAAATTCCGTTGCCGATTTTCCATTCGACGGGACGACAGTTTCCGTCGCGCGCACCGGTTACACAGGCGAGGACGGCATCGAAGTTTTCTTTCGCGCAACCGATGGGGCAAGGTTTTGGAACACCGCGCTCGAAAGAGGCAAGCCGTTCGGAATTAAGCCGTGCGGTCTGGGCGCGCGCGACACCTTGCGTCTTGAAATGTGTTACCCGCTCAACGGCTCCGATCTGTCCACGGAACGAAATCCGATCGAGGCAGGGCTCGGATTCTTTGTTGATCTGACAAAACCAAACTTCATCGGACGCGATGTTTTGCTAGAAACCAAAGAAAAAGGACCGCGCGAAAAGCTCGTGCCGTTTCGAATGAAAGAGAAAGGACCGCCGCCGCGACCGCATTACGGAGTCTTCGAGAATGGTGAACGCATCGGCGAAGTCACCAGCGGCACGCTTTCTCCGAGCTTGAACTGGGGCGTAGGGATGGCGTATGTCTCGGCGGCGCACGCAAAAGCTGGCGCGCAGATCGATATCGAAATTCGCGGACAAAAATTTCCGGCCACGATAGAAAAGAAACCGCTCTACAAAAAACAATGAATGTCCCTGACGAATTGCTTTACACCGAATCACACGAATGGATTAAACGCGAAGGTGAAAATGTGCGCGTGGGAATCACCGATCACGCGCAATCCGAATTGACGGACGTTGTTTACGTCGAATTGCCGAAAATGGATCGGCAAGCGAACGCCAAGGAAGCGATCGCGGTTGTCGAATCAGTGAAAGCGGCCAGCGACATCTACGCGCCGGTGAAAGGAACGGTCGTCGAAGTAAACAAAGCGCTCGAAGCAGATCCAGGCCTGATCAACCGCGAACCCTATGGCCAAGGCTGGATTTTCGTTCTCAAGCTCGACAACGCCGACGATCTCAAGCAATTGAAAGACGCGGAAGCTTACAAAAAGCAGATCGGTTAGCAGCCCGCGCGGATGAGAGTGCCCCATGCTATTGCTCGGCTTGGGCGATAGCGGCGCAAGTTCTTGTTTTCGGTGAGAATGAAAAGGATCCGCGATGAAGATCAAATACTTTAAATCACCAAGCGAATTTCGACGATGGCTGG
Source organism: Candidatus Udaeobacter sp. (assembly GCA_035764345.1). GTDB lineage: Bacteria > Verrucomicrobiota > Verrucomicrobiia > Chthoniobacterales > UBA10450 > Udaeobacter. The sequence goes on along the minus strand of DASTZJ010000169.1, from coordinate 1,310 downwards.
AGAAAAATCATGAAACCGTGCAGGAATTGTGGGTCGGTTATCATAAGAAAACCTCAGGGCAACCGAGCATGACCTGGCCGGAATCGGTGGATGAAGCGCTCTGCTTTGGCTGGATCGACGGGATCCGTAACAGCGTTGACGGACTGCGCTATACCATTCGATTTTCCCCACGGAGACGGGGAAGCATTTGGAGCGCAGTCAACATCAAGCGCGCACGAGAGCTAAGCGCTAAAGGTTTGATGGAGCCTGCGGGCATGGCCGCGTTTAATGCGCGCAAAGAAAATAAGTCCGGCATTTATTCATACGAACAAAGGAGCGCCAACCTCGACGCGCCTTACGAGAAAAGGCTGAGGCAAAACAAAGCCGCGTGGGATTTCTTCTATGCCCAGCCGCCCTCGTATCGAAAAGCAATCGGATGGTGGATCGTAAGTGCAAAGCAGGAAGTAACGCGGCTCAAGCGGCTGGAAAAGCTGATAAGCGAATCGGAGAGGGGAGAACGCCTCAGATAAAATTCACAGAAGACCAGAGACGATATTGATAAGCAGCGCGAGAATGATCGTGTTGAATCCAAACGACAGAATGCTGTGGACTAGAGTCAGTCGGCGCATGCGGCGCGAGGTGATTTGCACGTCTGATACCTGACAGGTCATGCCGACGACAAACGAGAAGTAGGCGAAATCAAAATAATCCGGCGGCCGATCACCGGGGAAGATCAGACCGCCAGCATGCGGATGCACGCCCGGTTGATCGCTGTCGCCATAAAACGTGTGGGCGTAACGCAAACCAAATACCGTATGAACCAGCATCCAGGAGAAGATCACGGTCGAAAGTGTGAGCAGTAGATGAACGACGAAATGCTCGCCCGTCTGACTCTTTTTGACGCTGACGAGAAATCCGACCGCGAACAGCGCCGCGCAAGCGGTGACCACAACAAAAAGAAAAATGAGGAAACGGCTCAGATCTTGTTGCTGCGCTAGCTCGCGTATTTTGCGCAGCGGCGTTCTCAAAATTGTGAGCCAATCAAGCGCGAGGATCACTAAAGCGAACGCATTCCAACCGGCAATTGCCGCACTCGCCAACCGAAGATATCCGCGCGAAATGAGGAATACCACGACACCGGCGACCAATCCCAAAACGAGGCGATGGCGCGCGTCTGGGCGGCGGACAAAATCGACAATGCACATCTATGGAGTCGAGTTACTAACATTCGCCAGCCGTGGCAAGCTGCCATTGCAAAGGCGGGTCGAGATGGCGGGAAGTAATTACCCCTTCTTAATGGCAAAGCCGATGTAACCCCAGCGGCCCCATTC
>DASTZJ010000168.1:0-2389 GCA_035764345.1 Candidatus Udaeobacter sp. | reverse complement strand
CAGGGTGACGTCGATTATCCAGCCGTCCTCGACGTATACGACTCTAATCGTTCTCGGCGTCATCTGCTCGACAACGATCGGCTTCGTCTTGAAACGCGCCGCGAGCTGAAACGGATTGTCGCCGATCACTCCGTGCGCCGCTGAGATGGCGGCCAGCGCCAGCGCAACGGTTGTGATGATTTTCTTCATGGACGCGCCAAAGACCATCGTTTGAAACAACGGTCACGGATGCCAGCAATTAAAACGGAAGAGCTCAAGCTGGTTGTTTTTCCGGGAGCGTCGAAGACGCGAACATTTTCCTCGCACCGTTATTTTTGAGCTTTTGGCCGGATGTTGCCGCAATCGATTTTGCAATGCGCCTGGTTAGGCGTTCTCGTGCTCACCTCCAAGCGTCTCGCCACATGTCGGGATACCAGCGACCCTCGTCCATCTCGATGAGGTCAAAATAAGTGAGCACGCTGCCATCATCTCTCAAACCAAACTTCTTAATCATTTCAGCGAGGAACCCATCGGTCTCATCATCATGCCAGCCTCGCTTGCTAATGAAACTGTTGTAAATCAGAATCTCCTCCTCCGTGAGCCGCCGACCATTGGCGAAGCACCAATCGAGAACTTCCGTATCGGTTTTTCGAGAAAGCACCTGTGCTCTGACATCCTCATAGCGCACCCTTAAATATCGGCATGTCCGGCCATCGAATCCCTCTCCTAACGCTTCATGGTAATCCTTCGGAAGCTTGCCCTGCGCGTGCACGCGAATCTTGGAGCACATCCTAGCAAAATAGAAAACGCCGCGAGTCTTCTCGAAACAACCTTTGAGTCCTTCAACTTTCATAATGGCATGTGCGTTCGTAACGAGACTCAAGCTCAGTCACGGCTCCGGCGGCCGCAAGCAAGTTTACGCCTCTACGAACTCGCCCAGATGCTCGTGCGTTTCGATCACGTTGCCAGCATCATCGCAAACGCGGATCGCGGCAGCGTGTGAGCGGCGAGACTTGACATAGCCGAGTGCATTGCGTCGAAGGCCTTCATGCTGCGATTAAGAGGGGTTCAGCGAAACGATCCACAGAAGTAACTAATTAAGTAAACGGCCATTGCCTGCGCAGTTGAGCGACGGTGCCGCGGAATTGGCTTCGATCGCAAGGCCCGATACCGGAAACGCTGTGGGGCGGCGGACCATCGTGGCCTGCAAAGGCGAGGCACGAACAGAGTCGGATACCCTCGCGCTAAAGGCGGCTATCGCACAAGCCGAGGGCGATCTGCCGCGTGCGGCTGCCATTCTAGCTCCGCTCCGGCCAGCCGCCGACCTCACGGGCGCTTTGGAAACACAAGTTTACCAACCCATCCTGGAGCGCCGCCCTGCACAAATCATCCCTCGGCTAAAGGAGATATTGGCCAAGTCTGATCCAGCGTTGGGTTACCTCAATGGTGAACTGCGCTTTTACTTAGGCTGGGCGCAAGAAGTCGCGGGCGACCGTGCCGCCGCCCAGGAAAGTTGGCGACAGGCGCGCAGCGAATTGGAACCATTCCTCAAAGAACAGCCGGACAATTACGTCCTCATCGGAGATCTTGCGCTGACCAATATGGACCTTGGTGACAAAGCTGCCGCGTTGGCTCTGGCAGAACGGGCCGTGGCCGCAAATCCGATTGAGAAGGACGCCTTGACTGGTGCGACTCCCATCGAAATCCTAGCCCGAGTGGCCGCGCGTCTTGGAGAGCCCGATCGCGCGATTGCCGCTTTACAAAAACTAGTCTCGATACCGTACCAGGGCCCCTTGGCTACGGGCGTGCCACTCACTCCCGCACTGCTGCGGCTCGATCCAATGTTCGATCCGCTTCGGAATGACCCGCGGTTTAAAAAATTTGTCGCCTCTCTCACGCCGAAAAACCAATAGAGTTCAACCAGGCCGTTTCCTGAGGGGAGCCACACAAGATGAAGTACTGGGAAATCATCGCCGACAAACTCAGCAAAACCGGTTCGAATTGCTGCGTCTCAGCCCTGGATTCTCGCGGACGAGCAACCTTCGTTGCTGACGCGCATCTTGATGATGGAAAGTGGTTCGTTGTCTGGGCAGATGAAGAGCTGACCGCGTTTGTGGAACTGGAATCGGCGGTGAAACTGGACTGAGACAAAGACACGAACTGGCTCTTGTTCGATCCGCACGAGTTCCAGAGATTTGCTCAGCAAAAAGGAGGCATGATGAAAAAACGGAGAGGAAAAGTCCTAAAACGTCTCTGTCGTTCGTCGTATTATTGCGGCAGCAGAAACTCAGACAGAGAAAACCCCATGAAAACTGAAGAGCATCTCGAACCGACAGCGGTTTTCATTCAGAGAGTAACCGCCGCCGTTTCGGAACTGAAAGACCATCTGCAACAGGATTACGAGCGGACA
>DASTZJ010000167.1:0-2122 GCA_035764345.1 Candidatus Udaeobacter sp. | reverse complement strand
GAAATTGTTTATCTCAGGCCTTCCAGACTTCGAAACAGATGACGAGCAGGACCAGCGTTAGGCCGCTCCAAACCAATAGGATTTCTTCCTCGCGATTGTGGCGAGCGACGGGGCCATCTTCCTCCACCTCTGGATCCCGATCGAAAAATTGATGACGCCTCCGCCAGATGAAGAGTCCGGCCGCGACGAATACGGCTACTGCGACCGTAAAGCCAATCCGTAACGCCGGAACACCAGCAGATTCAATTACCGCAATCAAATTGCCCAAGTGGTCGATGATGAGGTTCTTCATTTCAATTACAACCTGACGACGGCTTCGTTAGGCAGCGATGACACGTTAGCAGGATTTTTGCGTGCCTCTGCGGGACGAAACGAACCTACCTCTTTCGAAGTAACGCTAGGTTCAGTGTGCGGCACGAATTGTGTTTCATTCTTGGTGGATTGGTTGATACCCTTATCTCCCGAGTTCTAAGCCCGATATTTCAGAAAAATTTCGCAGCCGCGGACGCACTCATGCGAATGAGCCATTCGGTGCCGCTCAGACCGGTACAAATCGCGCCAGATCGACATGCTGTCCGCGATTCATCTAGACAAATCTCGGCGTAAAGTAGCGAGCGAGTTACCAGTGAGACGAAAATCCAAGAAGCGGCGCAGGAAAAAGACAACCGTACGAAGCTCACCGAAACAGATCCAAGTCCGTTACGCGGAGATGGAAAAGCCGTTCGGTGAAGAGACTCCGGAACAACACACCGAAAACGTCAAGAAGCTTGGGAGTGAGTAGAGCAACGTCACGCGGAACTGTTGACGGATCTCGATACCCTCATTCGCCAATGCAACCCGCTCCAGATGCGAGGCGCGCTGAAATCGAACGGAATATCGAGCTCCTGGCCCGAAGAGGATTTCATAGCGCTCTACCTAGCGACGGGTTTTAACCTCGGCGAACTCGAGTTTCAGGAGAAAACAAGATTGATGATCTCTCCGTTGTCGGAACATTTAGAACCGCATCTCAAAGCTTTCCACAGCGCTAAGCATGCAGTGAGCGACCGCATGTGTTTAACTTTCGCTTAAGCAGCCAATTTCATTGTTGTCGTTTTCTGTCGCACGGTAAAGCACAAAAAGCGGGGTACGACCATCGACGAAAATAAAGCCGGGCGTCATGCTTGCGCGATTAATCTTTCGTAATCTGCCAACGTATCGATGTCGAGGTTGCCTTGTGGGAATGGAAATTCCACGACGTATTCACGCCTCGAGAGGATGATCGACTTCGCACCGCTATCGTCGGGCAGGGTCAAAAGTTCCTCAAAATGGGAACGGTCGAAAAGTGCCGGCACGCCGAGCGTTCCCGAATAACTTGAAGCGATAATTGTTTTTCCCGTTTCGCCGTAACGCGCGATGAGTTGCCTAATCAGTTCCTTTTCAACCAGTGGCTGATCGCAAACGAGTACTATAACCGCATCCAAATCCCGCCCGCGTTCGACAAAACTTTGCATTCCGGCGCGAATGGAAGTTCCAATTCCTTTTCGCCAATTTTCATTTTCAACGGTTGCGGCGCTCGTTCGCTCCAGCTCAGGCGCCATTTTTTTGCCGTCACTCCCGATCACCACCGCGATTGGCGAACAACCAGCTTCGTCCGCGGCATCGACAATGCGGCGAATCAAACTTTTGCCACGGAATTGAATCAATTGTTTCGGCCGGCCGAGACGCGACGATTCGCCAGCGGCCAAAATTAGCGCGCCGATGTTTGCCATTCGTTAGGCACAACCGATTGCTCCAACGCGTGGATCGAGATCTTTCTTTCGCGCAATGATTCGCCTGAACCACCCACAAAGACACGCTGAATTTCCGCGACAATTGAGAGGGCGATTTCTTGTGGAGTTTCCGCGCCGAGATCGAGGCCAGTCGGTGCGAAGAATCCCGCATTGATAGCAATGCCAACATCTAGAAGATCGTTCAGCAATTGATCGCGCCGTTTGCGCGGACTGATCAAACCAACGTAGCGCAAATTCAGCGGCAGCAATTTTTGCAGCGCGGTGAAATCGCGTCCGTAATTATGCGACTTCACAATCGCCGCCGTCCATTCATCCGGCTCGATTGAGAACGCATTTGCATCGACAACATCGAT
>DASTZJ010000166.1:0-4509 GCA_035764345.1 Candidatus Udaeobacter sp. | reverse complement strand
TGAAGGCGGACGACGTGCGGACGCCGGCAAAACAGGCTGAGCTGGCCGATGTCGCCACGCGTTTGGCGCGATTCAATCCAAACAAGATTGCGGTAGAAGCGGTTTCGGACCGCGAAGATTTAACGACGAAGAAATTTGATGCGTTCACGCCTGAAACGCTAACGAAAGATGCAGACGAACGCGTGCAGATAGCGTTTAGGCTCGCGCATAAACTTGGGCATAAGTCGGTTTACGGAATCGATGAGCAAAGCGACAAGATCGATTATTTCCCATACGACAAAGTCCAGAATTACGCGAAGACGCATGGCAAGACCGCGATGCTGGATGCTCTCAACGCACAAGTCGCCGCAATGATTAACAAAATGGAGGCCGACCAAAAAACGAAGTCGGTTCGGGAAATGCTTCTGTGGCAAAATCAACCAGATCGGATTGATGCCGATCATAACAATTTTTATTACGCCATGTTGCCGCTGGGCAACAACAACACGCAGCCCGGCGCAGATCTCAACGGCTATTGGTATCTGCGAAACGCGAAGATCTTTGCAAAACTCACCCAGATCGCGAAGTCGGGCGATCGCATCCTAGTCACATTCGGCGCTGGCCATTGCTACTGGCTGCGCCATCTTGTTCGCAATACGCCGGGTTTCGCTTTGGTCGAGGCGAACGACTACTTGCGATAATCTTGTTTGTTCCCAGGCGCGGAAGGCGCAGCCGTATACATCCCGTGTTGCCAATGGAAGCGGGATTGCATTCGTCCGTGATTTGGGTCATGACAACAGAATCGCATGACGGCACCCCCAACGCGCGTTTTCATGGTGAGGCATGGCGCCACCGTCATGAGCGCTGAGGATCGGTTCGCGGGTGTGACGGATGTCGAGTTGTCCGACGAGGGCCGTGAACAAGCCCGACGCCTTGCGGAGAGATTAAGTGACGAAAAAATTACCGCCGTTTACGCGTCACCGCTTGGTCGGACAGTCGAAACCGCGCGAATTCTCGCTGCGCCACACAATCTCCCGGTGCAAACATGCGACGGTTTCCGGGAAATCTCGCACGGTCACTGGGAAGGGATGAAGCGGCGCGAAGTGGAAGAAAAATTTCCGGAGGAAATGGCCGAATGGGAAAAGGATCCCTACACATTTGCCCCGGTGGGTGGGGAAAGCGGGCTGGCCGTTACCGCGCGCGCTTTGCCAGCATTGATCGATTTAGTACGCGCGCATCCCGGCGAAAACATTCTGGTTGTGTCTCACAAGGCGACAATCAGACTTTTACTGAGTTTGTTGCTCGGATTCGATCCGCGGCGATACCGCGATAATCTCGACCAAAAGCCGGCTGCGCTAAATATTGTCGATTTTCGAGACCCCACACGCGCACGCTTGACCCTCTTCAACGACACCTCGCACTATGACAAGGCCTCCATTCCGGAAATTCCGAAAGCGCGCTTATCGAAATGGTGGAACGCTGGCGCCTAGCGTCAACGGTTCCCAATTTCAGCTAGCCATCCTAAAATCGACGTGTTGAGATCGCGCCGCTGGCGGGTCGTCCCCTGGAGCGCGCCGTTTTTTTGGCGGGTGGAAATGTTTTTCGACTTTGCAAACCGCGCTTCCCTCTAGATATTGAAATGATAATTTTTTCCTGAAATGGATCCTTCCGCTTCTATCGAAACGCATCACGACCCACACGCGCACGCTGGCGAACATGAACACCACGAGCTTGGTTGGTGGCGCAAATATATTTTCTCCACCGACCATAAGGTGATCGGGATTCAGTACGGAATCACCGGGCTGCTTTTCCTGTTCCTCGGTTTTTCCTTGATGATGCTGATGCGGTGGCAACTGGCCTATCCCGGCCAGGCATTGCCGGTGATTGGCAAATTTCTCCCGCACATTTTCGGGCCGGGCACAATGCCGGACGGGAAAATGACGCCCGATTTTTACAACTCGTTAGGCGCGATGCACGGCACCATTATGATTTTTCTTGGAGTCGTTCCATTGGCGTTCGCCGCTTTCGGAAACTTCGTTGTGCCGCTCCAAATCGGGGCGCCGGACATGACCTTCCCAAAGGTAAACATGGCGAGCTACTGGGCACTTTTTGTCGGGGGCAGCATCATGCTGACAAGTTTCTTCGTCCCGGGCGGTGCGGCCAAGAGCGGCTGGACTTCCTATACGCCGCTCGCGGCAATTGCGGATACCGGCCCGGGGCATAATCCCGTGTTCAATGGTCAGACGCTTTGGTTAATCGGATTTATTTTTCTTATCTCGTCGTCATTGCTTGGCGCCATCAATTTTATCACCACGATCATTCAATTGCGCGCCAAGGGGCTGACTTGGATGCGGCTACCGTTTTTCGTGTGGGCGCAGTTTGTCACCGCCTTTCTGTTGCTGCTGGCGTTTCCGCCGCTCGAAGCTGCAATCGTCATGCAATTGATGGACCGCGTTGCGCATACCAGCTTTTTCCTGCCAAGTGGTCTGGTTGTGAATGGCGCGCCGCTGTCCATTAGCGGCGGTGGCAGTCCGCTCTTGTGGCAGCATTTGTTCTGGTTCCTCGGGCACCCCGAGGTTTATGTTCTAATTTTGCCCGCATTCGGCATCGTAGCCGAAATTCTGGCAAACAATTCCCGCAAGCCGCTGTGGGGATATAAATCGCTGGTCTTTTCCGTGTTGGTGATCGGGTTTTTGTCGTTCATTGTCTGGGCGCATCACATGTGGCTTACCGGCATGGGCACGGCGGTCAGCGCATTTTTCCAAACGACCACGCTGCTAATCTCTATTCCATCGGTGATTATCTTAAGCGCATTTTTCATTTCACTATGGGGCGGCTCCATTCGCTTCAATGTGCCGATGCTCTTCACCATCGCGTTTCTGCCGATGTTTGGAATTGGCGGGCTTACCGGTATCCCGCTGGCATTTAATTCCGCTGATCTTTACTTGCACGATACCTATTACGTCATCGCGCACTTCCATTACATCGTCGCGCCAGGCACAATTTTCGGACTCTTCGCCGGCGTCTATTATTGGTTCCCGAAGGCGACTGGTCGAAGGATGAGCGAGTTTTGGGGCAAAGTGCATTTCTGGCCGACTCTCATTTGCATGAACGTAATTTTCCTGCCGATGTTTTTGCAGGGAATGGCCGGAATGCATCGACGCTGGTACGACGGCGGACAAGGATGGAATGTTGCAAATGAGCACACCATTTGGGGATTGACCGGGTTTCAATGGAACCAGCCGATCTCATGGGCAGCCTGGATAATGGGGCTCGCCCAAATTCCCTTCATCATTAATTTCTTCTGGAGCATCAAACACGGCGAAAAGGTGAACGACAACCCGTGGGAAGCGACCACTCTGGAATGGACAGCGCCTTCACCGCCGCCGCACGGAAATTTTGTTCATACCCCTGTGGCCTATCGCGGTCCGTACGAATACAGCCTTCCCGGACGCGAACGCGATTTCACGATGCAAAACGAACCCGTGGAGCCGACGGAACGCACTCGCCGAAAGCCGCCGGCCGAACCGGTTCTGGCCTAGGTCCCAAGGCGATGGAAATTCCGTATACAGTCTCCACTCGTCCCGACACTGGTCTTTGGAACGCCAAGATCGGCATCTGGCTTTTCCTCGCATCGGAAGTGATGCTCTTTGGCGGGCTTTTCTCCGCCTACATTTTCTTGCGAATTGATGCGGCGCCGGGGACCTGGCCGCACGGACTGCTGAACGTGCCAGTCGGCACGATGAACACGGCAATCCTGATCATATCGTCGGTCACGGTCGTCCTGGCGTGGGCGGCGCTAAAGATGAGACGCTATCGGGCCTATTGGTGGTACATGCTGGCCACGATCACGTGCGGGATAATTTTCTTGACCGTCAAGCTCGCTTACGAATGGCCACAGAAGTTCGAACACTTCGGCGTTTACATTAAACCCGAGGCGCTTGCGAAGTACGAACAATATTTGGGTAACGAACGGCGCCTTGAAAAAGGGCTCGAACCGCGAATCGAAATCACGGGTCACCTGCATAGTCAAAACGCAAAAGAATACGAAGTAGCTCTCGATCCGGTAAATGCTAAGCCCGACGATCCGGCGATGGATCGACCGCACTTTTTACCGCTGCCGGTCACTGACAAAATCGCTACGATCGAGAAGGCGGATGTCCAGCGTGCAACGATGTTTCTGCCGACTCACAGCGCGTATTTCGCCAGTTATTTCACCATTACCGGTCTGCACGGGCTGCACGTGCTGGGCGGAGTCCTCGTGTTCATTTACATGTGGCTGCCGGTTAGCAAAAAACTTTACCAGCGCAACCCGGAACATCTCGCGAATCGCGTCGAGGTGAGCGGCCTTTTCTGGCACTTTGTCGATCTGATCTGGATTTTTGTATTCCCGCTCTTTTATCTGCTCTGAGCCATGAACAATCCACCCGATATTTCGCAGGACCCGAAGGAATACGAGGAATACGCGCACGGCATTCAAAAGCACGTCAGAGGTTATCTGATGGTAGGCGCGCTCCTGCTCACGTTTAC
>DASTZJ010000165.1:0-5608 GCA_035764345.1 Candidatus Udaeobacter sp. | reverse complement strand
TCTGGATTTCACGCGTACTCGGTGTGATACCTTTCTCGCGCTGCTGGCGTTGGATAAAATCAAGAATGCTCCTCTGCCGCTCGGTCAGCATGCTTCTACATTCGTCTCGCATGCAGCCGATGCAAGTTCAAATGAACAGATGCGAGCTTGTAGAGACTTCGCTCGTCAGAAACTGGCACCAGAGATAAATCACCGCGTGCCAACCGTCATTCCAAGCGGACGCGAGGAATCAATCTGCCGGGTTAGGCTGTCTGAACTAGCGTATTCCAAGCTCCGATTGCGAGGTTCCCTCGCTTCGCCCCGGGATGACACAGAGCGAACTACAACCGCACCAAATCGACCAGGAATTGGCACCAAAGATAAAACATCCCGCGCCAGGAATATTTTACGTCGCCTGCTGCCGTCTGTTTGAGAACACCCTTATGAATGTTGTGTGCGATTTGGTCGCGCAGATCGTTCTCCATTTCCGTTTGAATCTGTTCTTCGTCGAGCGGGTCGATTGCCGCCGGATTCACACCGTTTCGCCGGAGAAACTCGCGATGGCTTTGATAGAGCTGCCAGAATGATCGATCCGGCCGCTGCCGATTAATATGGAACAGAGGTGTGAGCTTTAGGCCATATGACAGTGGATAATTCCACGTTGTCCAAACGATACCGCCTTTGGCGCGCGATGAGATGCGCAAATAATAAAACGAGAAATCACGCTGTTCGTTCAGGCAGATGGCAGCCTGGGCTCGATCCTCTTCTCGATAAAACAATCGGAAAAACTGCCGATAATCTTCCCAGTCCCATCCCGCGTCGCCGACGTGGACAAACCCTTCGTCCTCGATCTCGCGCGTGATTTCACTCAGCGCCGGGAATGTGTCCGAAGACGGCGGACTTTTCGGTCGAAGCCGTTTTTCCTTGGGAAGCCGGAGCGCACGAATCCGGGTGAGAATTTCCAGCCATGGCAAAAACAGCCAGCTCATTGCGCCCACAAAACCCCACATCCAGCTACTGGTGATAAAATAAACGCCGAGAAAAGTGGCAGCCAGAATTCCAAGTGCGCCGGCCTTTTGCGCGTACGAGTTTTGAAAACTGCGCAAGCCGGCGCTGAGCACTGCGACGCCAAGTGTAAGAAAGAAGCCAAAAAGCATCAGGAACTGGTTTCCTGCGGATTGATCTGATGCTCGGTTAGAAATCTTTCGAGCTGGTTGGTATCGAAATTGGCCAAAACCTTATCATCCGCCACGAACGTGGGCACATACGTCTGAGCGGAAAGCTTTTTCATGTCTTCGTACGCCTGGCGGTCTTTACCAACATCAATTTCCTGGAAACGATATCCCTTCTCCTTGAGATAATCCTTCGCGTCGATGCACCACGAACACCACTTGCGGCTGTACAGCGTCAGTTCCATCGGCAGCGCGGAAATAAACGAACGATGATCGCCCCGTCAACTGACATGCTTTCCATAAGTCGCACAAGTTCAAAATGCGCGCCCCAGGACTTTAATACGATTTCGCCCACACTACGCGCCGCGCACTTGGTTCACCGGTGAAAATACATTTCCCAGGCTCGGGCGAATCATCCAGCGGAACGACGCGAATGGTGACTTTAAGGTCGTTCTTGATTTGTTCTTCCACTTCCCGTGAGCCGCTCCAGTGCGCGAGGGCAAAACCGCCATGGATTTCCGGTTTGGCGGAGTCTTTAGGCGTAAAGAAATCGTAGAACTCTTTTCTTGATTCGATCACACGCGTGTTTGTTTCGCGAAACTTCGTCGCGCGCTCAAGAAGGTTCTGTTGAATGGACGTTAGAATTTCCGGTGCTACGGCGACGAATTCCTGAATCGACATGGACTCTTTGGCTTTGATCGGCTGATCGCGGCGGCTGATAACCAGCGCGTTTTTCTCAAGGTCGCGCGGTCCAATTTCGATCCGGATCGGGACGCCTTTCTTGATCCACTCCCAATTTTTAACGCCGCCACCCATATCACGCTTGTCCACCTCGACTTCCAGTGGAGCATCGCCAAAGCGCTTTCCCCGTAGTTGCAGCGCGAGACTGTCGCACGCCTCTATTATTTTGGGGCGCGACTCCTCCTTTGTCGCCACCGGCAGGATGACGATTTGTGTGGGCGCGATGCGTGGAGGCAAAATGACCCCGTCATCATCTCCGTGCATCATGATCAACGTGCCAATCAGCCGCGTCGTCATTCCCCAACTCGTCGTCCACCCAAATTCTTGTTTGCCTTCGCGGTTTTGAAATTGGATGCCGCTCGCACGCGCGAAGTTTTGGCCGAGAAAATGCGACGTGCCGGCCTGGATTGCCCTTCGATCCTGCACCATCGCCTCGATCGACAGCGTCTGAACCGCGCCGGGAAAACGTTCGCTCTCGGATTTTTCGCCGGTGAACACCGGCACCGCCAGATGATCGCGGACAAAGCGTTCGTAAAGATCGAGGATTAATTTCGCCTCTGCGCGCGCTTCAGCTTCCGTTTCGTGAACCGTGTGGCCCTCCTGCCAGAGGAACTCAGTCGTTCGCAAAAACAGCCGCGGCCGCATTTCCCAGCGGACAACGTTTGCCCATTGATTGATGAGGACCGGTAGATCGCGATAGGATTGCACCCATCTCGCGTAGCTGGCGCCGATGATTGTTTCCGAAGTGGGCCTGATCACAAGCGGCTCCGTCAACGGGCTGGCTGGTTTCATTTTTCCATCAGCGTCTACCTCCAGACGCGTGTGCGTAACGACGGCGCATTCTTTAGCGAAGCCTTCAACGTGTTCCGCTTCCTTCGCGAAATAACTCAGCGGGATGAAAAGCGGAAAATAAGCATTGCGATGGCCAGTCGCGCGAAACATGGCGTCGAGCTGACGCTGCATGTTTTCCCAAATCCCGTAACCCCAGGGTCGAATCACCATGCAACCGCGCACATCAGAGGGCTCGGCCAGTTCGGCGGCGCGGATCACCTGCTGATACCATTCTGGAAAGTCTTGATCTCGTCGCGGCGTGATCGCGGTCTTGGCAGTTGTCGTATTCATCGTATTATTGCCGTTTCGCAGAAACGCCCTACAATTGTAGGGCGGCTGCGTCAGCCGCCAACTGCGATTTTAGAAGCGACGGTCAGACAGCCTGCGCGCAGGTTGACAGGCGCTTGCACTCCTCGTAGTTTTCGTGCCCTTTTTCTGCTGTGATGAAAACGTTTTCTGCCAAAGCTAGCGAAGTCCCACGCAAATGGTGGGTGATCGACGCCAGGAACCAGGTACTCGGAAAGGTAGCGGTGAAGGCCGCCAATCTGTTACGCGGCAAAGAGAAGACAATTTTCACGCCACACGTCGACACAGGCGACTTTGTGATCGTCATCAATGCGGATAGAGTCCGACTCACCGGAAAAAAAGAAGAACAGAAAACGTACATGAGTTTTTCAGGATACGTTGGCGGCCACAAATCGGAGAATGTCCGGGCACGTCGGGTGCGGCATCCCGAACTATTAATCGAGCGCGCTGTGCGCGGAATGATTCCGCATAATCGGCTGGGTCGCCACGTTTATCGGAAGTTGAAAGTTTATCGCGGTGATTCTCATCCGCACGCCGCGCAGCAACCCCAGGTCGTCAAACTCACCGGAAAATAGGTTTATGCCAGAAACTGAAGAATTCGTCGCCACAGGTCGCCGCAAGACGTCGGTCGCGCGCATCCGGATGACACCGGGTAGCGGAAAGATCGATATCAACGGTCGCAGCTTCGAAGATTATTTCCCTACTGTGCCTTTACAGAACGTCGTGCTGCAACCGCTTCAAACTGCCAAGGCAGTGAATGCCTACGATTTGTCGATTAACGCCAGCGGCGGCGGCATCATGGGCCAGGCCGGCGCCGCGCAGCTTGCCATCGCGCGTGCTCTTCTTCAGGTCGATGGCAATTTGCGAAGCACGCTGAAAGGTGAGGGGTTGCTCCGACGGGATCCGCGCATGAAGGAGCGCAAAAAATCCGGGCAACCCGGCGCGCGCAAACGTTTCCAATTCTCGAAACGCTAAGGCCAGTTAAACAGGACAGGACCCGCTGTAGGCCCGGTGGGCCGTCCCCCAAATATGAAACGCAGCGCCGAAGTGGACCGGCCACAGGCCGGTGGCTACAAAATTTGTGAAATCGCTCTAATGGTCCTGCAGGACCTCGGAGTCCCCATTAGGCAGAAGCAGCACCGCTACGGCTTGTTTGGCGATGGCGCACTCTGCGGCGCTGGCGCACCTTGCGGGGCCGGCGCTAAGAATGGCGGGACAGTGGCTGTCGGCGCCACTACAGGCCCAGGTGTGCTCGCCGGCTTTAGCAGCCGCAATTCCTGCATGGCCTCGCCGGCCCAAAAGCTTGTTCGATATTGCGTCAGGATGATTTCGCAGATACGCCGCGCATCGTCGGCTCGATTTTTCGCCTTTAGAATGTACACCTGCGAGAGCAAAGCCAGCGGCGCGTTGAAACTGTTCGGATAAGTCGTTGCGATCTGTTGGTATACCGCCAGCGCTTCATCGCTCTTTCCCATCGACTCCAGATTAGCCGCCATTGCCATTCGCGCCGTGCTCAGGAACTCATTCTGGGGAAACTTGGCGATGAAAGCCTGAAGCGTTGTGTTCGCCTCAGCGAATTTTTTTTCGCTTCGCTGAGCTTCAGCGAGCAACAGATAAGCATCGGCGGCAGCTGGCGTGTTTGGATAGCGGGCAATCACCTGTTGATATTCCTGAGCACTCTTCGCGCCCGCCAACGAAGCCGATGCCGCTGCTGCGCGTCGGTCAGAATAAAAGCGATAACCAGTAAAGCCGACTGCGGCAAGCACAGCTACGACAAGCACTGCGATGATCTCTTTCTTAAAGCGTTCCCAAAAGACGCGCGTTTCCAGCGCGACATCGCGGGAAGGAGGTGGAGCTGTCGGCATGTTTAGAGTGCTCCGCCCGTTCAAACTGGGCGAGCGGTCGTCTTATGCCACGCGATGGTTTCTCGCGCAAGCGCTACCGAAACCGGCATGCGCTCGACCCAGGTTGCCCAGGGCGATACAATCTCAGCTATGAATGCATTTTGGAACTCTTTTGAAGCTTTGCTCGGCTTAAGCGTAGAACCGAGAAACTTGACGTTTGTCCAAATCTCCCTGCGCGGGATCATCGTCTTCGTTGCGACGCTAGCCATGGTCCGGCTTGGGCATAAACGTTCGCTTTCACACAAAACACCGTTCGACGCTGTTTTGCTCGTAATTCTCGCCTCGGTGCTTTCGCGCGCAATCAATGGTTCGGCGGCGTTCTTTGCCACAATCGGCGGAGGCGTGGTCTTGGTGCTGCTACACCGCCTCTTCGCGCATCTGGCATTTTATTCCCACGCATTCGGGATTTTGGTCAAAGGCAAGCCCGACACCATCGTGCGCGATGGCGAATGCGACTTCGAGACGATGCGGCGTAACCACATCTCCACGCACGACCTGGAAGAAGACATGCGTCTCGATGCACATCTCGACGACCTTTCAAAGGTTCGCCTTGCCCGCATCGAACGCAGCGGCGACATCAGCTTTATCAAAAAATAATTTGCCCATACGGCCCATATGCTCTATGAGACGCGGGAACTTCGTTCTACTATTTCCGTAGAATGAAGTGACAAAAGA
>DASTZJ010000164.1:0-6761 GCA_035764345.1 Candidatus Udaeobacter sp. | reverse complement strand
CCTTGCAAAGGGAGAGGTGAATCAACTCGCTAGTGAGGCATTTCAGACGTCTCTGCACTAGTGGGACCCGGTGTTTGTCGCGAGGTTGGCTATAAAGCTCTTGAGTAATTCGTGAAAGCGGTCCGGCTGATCAAGAAACACCGCGTGCGCGGCATCATCGATTTTTTCGAAACGCGCATGCGGAATCTGCTTCGCAGCCGCCTGCTGGCGGGACAACTCAAACGATTTCGCCGAAGCGATAATCAACGTTGGACAATCAATTTTCTTCAGCGCTGGTGTCCGATTCCCACCGAACATGTCGGCAATGAGCATTGCAACGCCAATGTCAGGCTGAGTTTTCATTCCTGTGGTAACCAGTTGGTCAATCGTGCCGTCGCTCTGCGGTTTGCTGATAATTGCTCGCATCATCCCGTCCAAATATTCCCGCTGATGCGCCTGGTAAACGGCAAACATCTTGAATTGCTCCGCCGTTTCCTGTGGGCGCGCGGCCATCCCGTCGGCGCCATCCGATACGGCTGCGTCCACCAGCACCATTCCCGCGAGCTCTTTGGTGCCGTAGCGCTCGACATAAGCAGCGACGTCCTGAACCCCCTGCGACCATCCAATCAGAACAGGTCGCCGCGCGCCGAGGCGTTCCAGCAACGCGTGTAAATCCTGTGCGCGCGTTTCCGGTGTGTTGCCACTAGTCGTCTGTGTCGATTCACCCTGCGAACGCGGATCGAATGCGATCACCTGTTGAGTCTTTGCGAAATTGTCGATCTGATGCTTCCAAATATCCGCGCCCGTGCTCCAGCCGGGAATGAAGACTAGTGCAGGTCCGTCGCCCGGCTTGCCCGCTTCAAGCACCCGTAATGAGACGCTTTCGCCAACGTCCACTTTTCGCTCACGTAATTCAGAAGCAGGTGCCGCACTGACAACAGCGGCGTTTGCGATAATCCCCGCGATAAGAAAAACCAATAATTTCATCGGCAAAGTTATCTCGCGTGGGGTCTCGGGCAACGCGAGCGCGGCCGCTTGATTTCATGTATTTGTCTGATCACGATGATTGGTAAAGGCTGCTTCATTACAGCGATGGCATTCCTGGCCGCATCGGCGTCATTCGCATCCGCGAGGGAGCCCCCGAACCAATCCGCTGATCGCGCAGCCATTGAAACGTTCACACGAAAGTTTTTGCGCGCGTTCGAGGATCTCGATATGCAGCAGTTCATCGCCTGTTTCGCTGATGACGCGACTGTCTTCTTCCCAATTCCGGAGCCGCCAGAACGCGTCCAGGGTAGACAGGCAATTCAGCAACGTTTTGAGCAGGTCTTTGCCTCAATCCGAAGTACCGCCAAGTCGGGGCCGCCGTTCCAACGCCTCGTGCCGGAGGACCTTTCGATTCAACTGATGCCCGGGAAGACGGCTGTAGTATCATTCCACCTCCGGAATGAAAAACGAATCGCGCGCCGAACTCTTGTACTTACCAGCACGAACGAACGGTGGCTCATTCTCCATCTGCATGCTTCTAACGTCCCAAGCGCCGCGAAATCCGATCGTTGAGCTCTACCGGATAGATTTTC
Source organism: Candidatus Udaeobacter sp. (assembly GCA_035764345.1). Classification (GTDB taxonomy): domain Bacteria; phylum Verrucomicrobiota; class Verrucomicrobiia; order Chthoniobacterales; family UBA10450; genus Udaeobacter. The sequence goes on along the minus strand of DASTZJ010000164.1, from coordinate 5,202 downwards.
GCTGGGAAATAAATCACGGACGCAGGGCCGGATCTTCCTCTTTCAATCGCCAGGGTGAAATTTTGCCAAAAAGGTCGCGGGTCGCGCCTGCAATATCCTCGGCCTTCGAGACGCCGCTGTCGATGAGCGCGCGTCCTGTGCTTGCCCAAATCTTCTTCACAACCAGCGCGCCGTTTTCGCGTACGATTCGACCAAGATGCTGAACCGCAGCAGCTGTAGCGGATTTGCGGATGAGTTCAGGCGGACATTTTGAAGTCAGTTCGCAGTAACGCCGCGCGACTTCCCCCACGCGCAGCGTGAGGAACGCATTCGCAGCGCCGTTGGAAACACATTTCACCAGAAGAGCCGAGATGCCGCTCAAGCCTGGAATTCCGCCTTTGAGCGCCGGAACCACAGAGACAGCGAGCGGCGCGACCATCTCTCCAAGATCAAGCGATTCCAGCCCGCTGGCGACAAAAGCTGTGCCGGCAACGTTCGCATACAGTCGCATCAATTCGCGAGGAGAAGGACGCTGCACATAAATTCGGGCAATACGCGCGACCATTTGAATTTGAGTAAACAGGACGATTAGTCCATCGAGCCGGCCATTTTGCATCAGTGCCGTACTAAGAAACACCGTGCTGGCTGTTCTGCGGACGACTGAATCCGCCTGAACTGATAGATGCTCAATCGCCTTTTCGATTTCTTCCTTGCTGACGAGCGGCAGATCTTGTGTCCGCGGATTTGCGGCGAGCCGGCCGCGGAGTGCCTGCAGATAGGCATCGTGCTTGGGGCCGGAATCCTCCTCTGGCGGGACAAGCGCAGCAGGAAGTCTCGCGTACGCAATCGCACAGTAGAGCGCGAAAAATCCAGCAGCCAGGCAAACAACCCAGAAAACGATCGTACCAGCGATCGGATGGATTCTGTCAGCCAACGAGATCAAGCTGGCGGCGCCTGCGATGATCAGCGACACCAGGCAGACCGTTATCGTCACAGCGAGGACAATGATCATTCTCCTCGGACTGGAATTCCGGCTTGCAACAGTGGTTTTCAAAGTTGTGTGATTACTGTGCACTCAGTGTAGCGGGCTTCAATCGAAAGGTGTAGAAGCGGTCCGATGCTGAAAGCGCAACGCGATTTCGCGTTCGCGCCACAGGCAATCACACATGAAGCTAAAGGTCATGCAGATAGATTATCGCGCTCCCACCTTTCTAGGCGTTGCGATTTTCACTCTCTTCTCCCACTCCGCACGCGCCGAAGAAAAACCAATGATGAAAGCGGTCGTCGCGCATGAGTACGGCGCACCCGAAGTCTTGAAATTTGAAGAGGTGCCGCGACCTGAGCCGAAAGAAGACGAAGCGCTCGTGCGGGTGATCGCGAGCAGCGTTAATCCGGCCGACCCGCTCACGCTTAGCGGCAAATACGCGCGAGAATTCGGCACGCATTTGCCACTGATCCCAGGCTACGACATCGCAGGTGTCGTCGAGAAGACAGGCGCGAATGTCACGAAACTTAAAGTGGGCGATGCGGTTTACGGTTACCCAACTTTCGGCGGAGGATGGGCGGATTACGTCACGGTAAAAGAAGGGGAAGTGTCTGCGAAGCCCCGGTCCCTAAAATTTGTAGAAGCAGCGGCGGTCCCGATGGGCGCCTTGACTGCGTGGCAGGCGCTCGTGGACGTGGCGAAACTCCAGCCGGGACAAACCGTTCTCGTTCACGGCGGGTCAGGCGGCGTCGGGAGCTTTGCGATCCAGATCGCAAAAACACGCGGAGCACGCGTTATAGCGACCGCGTCCACTGCAAACCAGGATCTCCTGAAGCAACTCGGCGCAGATGTAGCGGTCGATTATACGAGGACCAAATTTGAAGATGTGGCCAAGGATGTGGACGCTGTGCTCGATCCCGTTGGCAAAGAAACGCTCGCCCGTTCTTACGGCGTGGTGAAGAAAGGCGGCATTGTGATCTCGCTGGTCGCGCGTCCGGACCCGGTTGAGCTCGAGAAACGCGGCATTCACGGAGCGGCGATCTCGGTCCATCCGGATGCCGAAGATCTCGCAGCGATCGCGCGCCTGATCGACGCGGGAAAGGTCAAACCAGTCGTAACACAAGTTCTCCCACTGAGTGAAGCGATCGCGGCCCAACAACAAGCCGCGACGCATCACACGCGCGGAAAAGTTGTGCTACGGATCGCAGACGAGCCGAAAGGTTGACGCCAGGTGTGGACGTTTGAAGTTCGCCTGTCATGAAAAGTGTATTCCTGGCAATTTCCTCGGCCGGTCCTAATCGAGATTCCTCGAAAGGCACCCGCGAGCAGCCCTTTTGGGACGAGCACGCGGCGTTTATCGATAAGCTCGTTGATGACGGCTTTATTCTGATGGGCGGGCCTTTGGTTGATGAAGGCGGCTCTCTGTTGATCTTGAATGCTGAAGATGAAAATGAGGTGCGAGAAAAATTGAAGAATGACCCCTGGGCCGAGCACGGCATTCTGAAACTGGAAAGCGTAAAGCGCTGGGAAATCTTTATCGATAACAGGACTGGGTAGCGGTCGCCGCGGCGGAGTGGTCGGCGTTACTCTATAAACTGCGCGAGTGACCGATATTTGTCGCTGAGCTCTCGGATACGGTGCTCAAAGTGGTGAATGCGATGGATCGAACGGTAGATCAGCCAGGTGCCGAGCACGACCAGACCCAGGGTCAGGAGCAGCAGCGGCGCCAACAGAGGCATCACCTTGTCTATGCTGTAATAGCGCGAGGTCGCGATCAGCGCGCTCAGCACGGACAGAGGCAACGCAAAGACAGCAATACCGGTGCGCAGGGTAGCCAGCGCAGTTCGTTTCTCAGCGAGGAGCACTTGGATTTCGCCGAAGATGACATTGTCCAGCTTCGGTACTCCGTTCGTTTCCATACTTGTTTCCTTTTCAATCTAATCGATTCAGCACAAAACTCGGTAGAAATCGAGTTGAAGCCGTGGAGTCGCCTTATCCCTACGGCCAGACGACTTCGGTGGCTATTTCCCGGATGAGTGCGATACTCTTAGATGTCTAAGCGAGCTGGTATCTCTTTCACACGTCGGGCGCCCGACAATATCACCGAAGAGTTGATCGCTGTCCTTTCGTCGAATGCCTCTTTCGAATTCAAGCCGTTATTCGAAATTATCTTGCTCAATCTACGAGAGCGAAACGCGGCGAGTGGCGGCGAAGAGATGCTGCGCTTGCGTGCTTATGAAAAGCTTCAAGGTCTTGTCAGCCAAGGCGCGGTCAACAGGACAGTCACGGGGGTCACGAAGAAATACAAAGGCGTCGCTGCGCGAATGGTCATGCTGCGCGCTCAGATGAAAGCTTTGCGCAGCGACTGCAATCAGCGTGCTCTCGCCAAGGCTGCCGCGCGGACTAACTCCGCTCGAACAACTACAACGCACCGTGACGAACTTTTTCGTCGATCGCCAGATAATCGTTCCGCGGTGGGCTAAAGGTATCGAGCACACGCGTCGGTAACAGCGTTTCCACGCCGTGCGGAACGTTGCTGGCGAGATAAAAGGAATCGCCGGTCGAAAGCTCGTGCGGCACGCCATCGACGATCAGTCGCATCTGTCCTTCGAGAATGTGAACAATCTGCTCCTGTGGGTGCGAATGTGCGGGCATGGTGCTCCCGGCCGCCAGCGTAGCCATCATCTGATACATCGTTTTGCCGTGTGCGACCGTGCGGCGCGTGATTCCGGGACAAATTTCAATTGTCGGATTTTCTCGTTTCATCTTCAGAATCTCATGCGGAAAGCTTGGTTGCGCGAATGTTCGCTTCCCTGCTGAAAATGCGTTAGCAACCTTCCGTGCAATTCGAGTTCGATCCGCAGAAGAGCCTTAGCAACAAGGCGAAACATGGGATCGATTTGTCGAGGCGCAGGCGCTCTGGAAATCGAAGCACGTCCTTCTTCGCGCCAAAGATGCCCTGGAGACGCGATATCATCGGGACAATCGGCGGTGATTACTGGTCCGCGATTATCACCTATCGCGGAGCGACAATTCGGATTATTAGTGTAAGCAAATCGACTGCAATGGAGATCGAGATGTATGGCAAAATCGCAGGATAAGAGAACGACAGCCGAGAATCTCGAAGAGAAGTTCGATCGAGGCGCAGATGTGCTCGACTATTTTGATCTGCCCTAGGCGCGGGTGATTCGACGAAACCGTAATGCTACCAAACAGTTTGCATATCCGGTGAAGCGCAATTGCGGCCGCCGCGCTGTTGTTCGCGAGAAGTCGGCAGGTTATCCGAAAAAGAAGTAGACGCCGCGATTGTACTCAGTGCGTGCCGCGCTTGAGGAATTTTTTTCGATTTTCAAACTTGTCGCTTGCCACCTGTCACTTGGCATTGGCAGAATCTGGTCATGAAAATATCTATCCCACTGACTACAATTCTGTTAGCGACGTTGATCGCAATTCCCTCATTTGCGCAAACAAATTCGACATCGCCCGCGGGTATATCGAGCCAGAGTGCAGCCCAGCCAGCAGCTCCAGGCGGCCAGCCGAACCCGCAGGAGATGATGAAGCAAATGATGGAGCTGGCTAAATTGAATGAAAACCACAAGCTCCTCGCCGACCTCGACGGCAACTGGACTTACACCATTAAGTTCTGGATGAACCCCGACCCGAACGCCAAACCGGAGGAATCAAAGGGCACTGCCGTCAGGAAATCGATCATGGACGGCCGTTTCTCCACGCTCGACGTGACAGGGAAAATGGAAATGCCCGGCCCCGACGGTAAGAAAAAGGAGATGACGTTCAAAGGACATGGAATCGACGGCTACGACAACGTGAAGCAGAAATTCGTCGGCTCATGGATCGACAACATGGGCACCGGCATCATGTTCTCCGAAGGCACTTACGATCCCGCCACGAAAACCTTCACCTATAACAGCGAATACGAAGGTATTCCCGGCATGAAGCAAAAGATCCGCGAAGTCATCAAGGTCGCCGACAAAGACCATCACACCCTGGAGTGGTACGAAGACCGGGGCGGCAACGAAGTCAAAACGATGGAGATTAATTACACGCGCGCGGGCAAGAAATAGCGCAGCCTGTATTTCGTTCATGCGAGAGTCACGACAGCAATGTCGTGACTCTTTTGCATTTCATTTAATGCGACTCCTCACCCTACCCTCTCCTCTCCGCCAGAGGAGAGGCGAAAATTGGGCGGCGCTGTATCCGACGAAGCCGCGCCTTTTGGC
>DASTZJ010000163.1:0-2232 GCA_035764345.1 Candidatus Udaeobacter sp. | reverse complement strand
TGCGCGAATCAATTGCAGGCGGTGAAAAGCCGCGGACCGAAGGGACGTGATCAGTGATTCGTAATCGGTGATCAGTAATCAATGTCCAGATTCATGAAGTGAAACGGGAGAAATAAAATTGAACCTTTTAACGATTCAACGCTTCAACGCGATGTGATCAAATGATTGCAGCCCATCTCGAAAATCTCCTTTTCCTTTTGCTTGTCGCAGTCGCTGCTTTGTTCCAGTTGCTGGCGAAGACAGCCGGGAAGACAAGCAAGGATCAAACAAAGCGACCATCGACACCGCGAACACCTGCGCCATTGCAACGCGCGCCGACGGAGTCGGACGAAGAACGGATCCGCAAATTCTTGGAGGCGCTTGGTCAACCCCCAACCTCGAGACCGCCTCCGCCCGTGGTGCCTCGAACAGATATTCCACCCCGCCCACTTGCTCCGGTGCAGCCGCCGATGTCACCGCTTTCGCAACTAAGGCGAGAAAAGCCGCGCAAACGCGACGTAATTCCGAAAGAAATTCCTCCGCCGCGACCCGTCACGGGCGCGGAGGAAATCTTTCCGCAAAAAATAACAGGTGCTCCCGCTTTCGAAGTTCACGAGGGACCATTGCCGATTGCGCCGCCGCCGATCTTCAAAACGCCTGCAGAAGCATACGCAGCAGGGATAGGAACAATTGCTAACACGGAGAAACCAAGACCGCACATAGCTACGTTGCTCGCATCGACATCTGGTTTGCGTGATGCAATGATTCTTCGCGACATTCTTGGGCCACCGCGCGGTTTGCAATCGATCGATTTGATGAGAGTGGAGTAATGGAGTAATTGGCGGCTGCGTTTTGCTAATCGTCCGCATTACTCCTCTACTCCAGTAACTCCATTTGCAGCACCACGCCGGCGTGGCGGAATTGGCAGACGCGCTGGACTCAAAATCCAGTGATCGCAAGATCGTGTGGGTTCGAGCCCCTCCGCCGGCACTGTTATTGGATGGTTGGAAGTTGAGCGTTGGACGTTCGGCGTGGGGCGTTGAAGGCGTAAGCCCATTGCGTGCAGCCAAATAAATCGAGAGATGCCTCGACTCCGCTCGGCATGACAATCCTTACAAGATCGTGTGGGTTCGAGCCCCCTCCGCCGGCAATTTTGCCTGAACGTTACAAGCTGGCGTGTTCGAGTTTCAGCGAGACGCAGTTTTTCTGAATCAACTTTGCTCGCCTTGGCAAGCATGTTAAATTCCCCTTATGTTTATTAAATCCCTGCGAATTGGTTTGATTGGGCTTGTTCTTTCTGTTGCGACAGCCTCGGCTGGGCCATCAGCCATTCAAGGCGTCGTGATGGATGCAAAAGGGCAAGCAATCAAGGGTGCAGATGTTCGAGTCGAGTCGAGAGACGGCAGCAAGCTGTTTAAAACCGTTAAGACGGATGGAAGCGGCCGCTACGTTTCTGATGGCCTTGCGGCAGGCGTTTACCGCGTCACGTTGCTCGTCAACGGCGCGGTGAAGGCGTCCATCATGAATACGAAAACCAAGACGAACGAGCGAACGCAACTGAATTTTGACCTGAAGCCAACGTCGGCGTCGAAAGCAAGCACATCTGCGAACAGCGGGAAAAAACACATGGTCTGGGTGCCGTCGAGCACTGGGAGCCATATCGGTGGCCGCTGGGTTGAAGTTGACGAGAGTGGTAACGCTGACGCGGGCGCTCTGAACGTCAAGAGAGGCAGCGCCGAGGCACTACGGCGCGAACAAATGCAAAACTCGGGGGGACCGCAGTCGGTACCTGGGGGATCGGGGACAGGGCCTTGAGCCGGCACGTTGGACTATTCTGACGCGAGCTGGTATTGCGTTATCTTAACATTGGCGCACTGTGTTAGCTGATGCGTCGGCGGGGTTTCATTGCCGGTCTTCTGTCCGCGGTTGCACTCGCGTTCTCGGCGACGCTCTCAGCACAGACTTCTTCCGTCGAGGGAAATGTCACCGGCACCGATGGTCGCCCCCTGAAAGATGCTGAAATCCGGTTCGAGCAGAAAAGGGGACAAGTCTCGCCTGTTGTCAGCCACACTGATATCAACGGCCATTGCACAGCTGCGTTGCCGAGAGGCGTCTATAAAATGAGTCTTGGCTACCGCGGCACAGCGAAAGCCTCTATCACCGTAAAAGCCACTGGATTGAATTCGCGCATCGATTTTGATCTGCGTCCGTCGGCAGAAAAGAAGATCAAGCATTATGTCTGGGTCGGCGGAG
>DASTZJ010000162.1:0-10039 GCA_035764345.1 Candidatus Udaeobacter sp. | reverse complement strand
GGTGAACCGGTGCGTCAGCGAATAGTCAGTCTGCCACCGCCGCCGAGCAAACCGTGACTCCCTCGCTCTACATTGCTCTGCGTTTCCTTACGCATCGCAAGCGGGCCTTGCTACTGAGCTTAAGCGGCGTCGTCTTTGGCGTCGCGATCTTCATCTGCACACAGGCGCAGACGCAGGGTTTTTCGAGCTATTTCATTGAATCAACCATCGGCAGCAATGGGGCGCTAGTTGTTAGATCACGTTTTCGGCCGCGCTACGAACCGCTGATGGTTTCGGCAAAAGGTTTCAAGGAGCGAGTCGGTCGCCGCCTTTATTTTGAGGGGATCACCAATGCGAACGAAATCATGCGAGTCAGCAGGCAATTCTCAAACGTTGTTTCGTGTTCGCCGGTCCTGCGTGGAACGGTCAGCGCACGCGCCGGATTTGAGAATGCCACGGTCGACCTATTCGGGATCGATCCAGCTTTGCACGCGCAGACGACCGACATTCTCCAGAAGTTAATCGCGGGGAACTATGACGATTTTCGAAATAACACCAGTTCAATCATCCTCGGTTCGCGTCTTGCAGAAGACCTGCTTCAGGTGGGCGTCGGCGACACGGTGCAATTGCTTGCGCCAAACGGTGAGTACTGGCGATTTAGTGTTGCAGCGATCGCTCGCGCCGGCATTGGCTCGATTGATTCCACCCGTGTTTACGTGCATGCCCGGATTTCGCAGGCCCTCCTGCAGCAGCCTTCCGGGGCGTCAATGATCATCTACAAGCTCCGCGACCCGGATCGTGCGCCTGCGCTGGCGGAGCATTTCGAGACCTTATTTCAGCATGACGCAACGAGTTGGCAGGACCGCGAAGAAAGCACACTGCAACTTTTTCTGACCTTGCGAATGTCCGTATCGATTACCACTTCTCTCATCATTCTGCTCGCCGGCTTCGGTATTTTTAATGTGCTTACGATGTCGGTGCTCGCGAAGATAAAGGAGATCGCGATTCTGCGCTCGATGGGTTACCGGCGCATCGACATTTCTTCAATTTTCTTGTGGCAGGGCGCGCTGATCGCGGCGGCAGGCTCGCTGCTTGGTTGTTTGCTGGGCGCGTTAATGACCTGGGGTGTATCGCACATTCCCATTCATCTCCGCGGCTTGCTATACACGAATTACTTTTTGGTGACATGGGATTGGAGACACTACATATTTGCTACGTTGCTCGCGATCCTCGCCGTATTCATCGCGAGTTATGTCCCCGCGCGTCGCGCTGCTGAATTGCCGCCAGTCGTTACGATTCGAGGTTCCAGATGAACGGGGAAACATGTCTCAGTTGCGAAGGGATAGAGCGCTATTTGGGCGAAGAGGAAGAACGGGTGCATGCGCTCCGCGGCGTATCACTCGATATTGAGCCGGGCAGTGTCCACGCAGTTGTTGGGCCGTCGGGATGCGGCAAGAGCTCGTTGCTTTACATTCTTGGCCTGCTCGATCTGCCTGACGCCGGCAGCGTTTCAATCGAATCGGAGCCGGTTTCGCAACTTAGCGACGACGAGCTCGCGCGAAGACGGAGCAAATTCATCGGTTTCATTTTTCAATTCCATTTTCTGATGGAGGATTTCACCGCGCAGGAGAACGTGATGATTCCGATGCGCAAGCTCGGGGAACTTTCCGACGGTGAGATGCGCGAACGCGCTGCCGGTCTGCTGGCAGCGGTTGGTTTGGGCGACAAATTACGGAGACCCAGTCGTCATCTTTCCGGAGGCGAGCAACAACGTGTGGCAATCGCCCGGGCGCTGGCAAATGACCCCAAAATCATTCTGGCGGATGAGCCCACAGGCAACCTTGATACTGCCAACTCCGAGCGCGCCTTTGAACTGCTTCAAAATATCGTCCAAGAAGGCGGCAAAGCTCTGCTCTTGGCCACGCACAATCCTGTCATCGCCGAAGCCTGCGATTGGACCCATGAGATGAAAGACGGCCGGATCACCGCCAGCCACCCGCGGGGCGCGGGAAGTTCGATTTCTTAAGTCGATCAAACGCAGAGGCACGGCCCAACTGAAAATCGCTGACAGTTGGCAGCTCGCCGCTCCACCGTTAATCTCGCGGGCGATGGAGAATATCCTGCCAATCTTAATTGCGGATGCGCCCGAGGCTTTGACCGAATTGTGCGGCGTCAACTTACTGGAACGTTTGCTCCGCATTTTGCAGCGGCTCGGATTTCACAGCGCGATCGTTTTTTCCACAACACCCGAAATCATCGGAGCTGAATTAGTGAAACGCTCGTGGGCGCGCCAACAAATAATTGTCCATCTTGCCTCGGGCAGAATTGGACCCGTCACCGCCCAACTCGTTTTAGACCAAAGCGCGTCCGAGCGTTTCTTAATAGTACCGGCAAACATTTATTGTGACGCTCGTTTGCTTGCCGCTCTCTCCGCGAAAAAGTCTTCGGCTGCACTTGTCGATTCCGATCCACCAGAATTCGCACAGTCTCTAATCCGGAATCGGTGTGGGCCTGCATTGGTCACAAGGGATTTTCTCTTTGCGCTTTCGCCTGCGCCTTTTTTTGAGGAACTCAAAAAAAAGATCGACAACCGCGAGATCGATATCGTCGACGCGGCCGAGGAGGATGATTACATCGTCAACATGCGCAGGCGCGTGAGGCCACTTTGTTTTTCAGCGCCGCCAGAGCGGAACCGTCGTGTAGCGGAGCGCGTCATTCTCGATTCCGCGCAAAATGGAACACTCGACTTGCCCGCTTACATTCACGGACCAATCGAAACGGCAATCATCTCGCTGCTTTGCAAAACGCGAATCACGCCAAACCAAATTACGATTGGAGGTTTCATTATCGGATGCAGCGCGACCGCGGCATTCGCGCTTGGCCGCGTCGGGCTCGGAATCCTCGCTGCTCTCATATTTGGTATCGTCGATGGACTGGATGGAAAGCAGGCGCGCGTCAAAATAGAAATGACCGAGCGCGGCAAATGGGAACATCATCTCGATTATTTTATCGAGAACTCATGGTGGGCGGCCATCGCTTTTCAATTGTGGCGAAGCGGCCAAAATCCCAACGCGTTTTACTTTTTCGCGCTGCTCGTCGGGTCGCGCTTATTGCATGAATTCGCGAAACGCCGGGCGAAGATGGCTAAAGGCCGCCTACTGGATGATGTCGCGCCGTTCGACCGTGCTTTCCGACTGATCGCAGCTAGAAGAAACGTTTACGTTTGGATACTGGCGTGTGGTTTTTTGCTAAACGCTTTTCCGCAAAGTTACGCCGTTATCTCCGCATGGGCTGCTTTTAGTGCCGCCGTTCATCTCGGGCGTTCCGTCTGGATTTGTGATGGTGCCGTGCGTCGCTCTGTCGGTATTAGGAGTTAAGGAACCATGAATCCTTGACGGAATTCGCTTGGCGCGCGCGACGCTTTCCTTCCCGAGAACCTGAACAGAGCTTTTCCACGAGAAGGGAATCACTCACTGCGCAATAAACACCGCAACCTTCCTGGCACGATTTCTTGCGGTAGTTTGCGTAGAGATCATTCAACGTCACGTCCATGATATGTTTGTCCGTGTGCCGTGCTGCAGATCCAGAATTTCCCTGCGCGGAGACGAAGAATAATTTGTAGCCGGCCATGCACGTCCACTCGACGTACTCGCCCCGGAGAAGACTGCGTTGGTAATTGAGGATCGCTTCGCTCGTGTGAATCTTTTCGCCACGGCGCTTCGTTCGATCATCGAATCGATGAAGCGTTCGAGTTCTGCCCGCGGACCGCGATCAACGCGGAACCGATGAGAAAGGCAATTCGTTCTGCCGTTTTCCCGGCCCAAATCTTACACCTATCCCGGCATGTCGGTATCGCACCGATTATCAAGGGCAAACAGGCTACAAGGAACGCCAGCGTAGTCACTATTCCCTTGTGTCAAAACATATGCTGAATCGCGGAACTCTATTCATGCGCGGCGATTCTGTGCGCGATCCTACTAAAGGACCGCGACGTTCGCCCAGCTGTTTCTATGTACCAAGGTAGTGTTTTAACGAGCCCTTCGCGGACACCATATACTGGTGAAAAACCGAGCAATTCCGAGATTTTTGTGATGTCTGCTTGAGAATGCCAAACGTCCCCGCGTTGAAACTCCCGGTATAAGGGCTCACAAGCTCCCACATCATGTCCACTCTGGAGCAAAAGCTCCTTTAAGATGGAAAATAGCTCGATCAGAGTTGTCCTTTTATTCAACGCAACATTATAAACCTGATTGGCTGCTTCGGGTTTAGCAGCCGTGGCGGCGAGCAAATTCGCCTGGACCGCGTCCGGGCCAAAAATGAAGTCGCGGCTGGTATCGCCGTTACCATTCAAAAAAATCGACTCGCGGTTTATCAGTGCTGTGATCCACTTTGGAATGACTGCGGCGTAATCCCCTTCTGGATCCTGGCGCGGTCCAAAAACATTGAAGTAGCGAAGACCGATTGTTTCGAGTCCATAGCACTGGGCAAAGACGGACGCATAGAGTTCGTCCGCATATTTCGTTACTGCGTAGGGAGAGAGCGGCCGACCAACCGTGCATTCTGTTTTTAGATGAGCGGGGTCGTCGCCGTATGCCGAACTACTAGTTGCATAAACAAATCGTCGTACCCCCGCATCGCGCGCAGCCACGAGCATATTTACAACCCGTTGACGTTACTCTCGTTTGTACTGATCGGATCCTTAAGTGAACGTGCTACTGAAGCAACAGCCGCATGGTGAAGAACATAGTCAACATGTCGACAGGCAAGCCGACAGGTTTCTAAATCCCAATCGTACCCTCGATAAGTCGAAACTTAAGCCATCGAGCAGGCCCGCATAATTGTCGGACGTCTCCCAGATTGCCTCGTTTTCCAGTCGAGAAGTCATCCAGTCCAACAACTCGCTGATCTAGCGTAAGCAAGGTTTCCAGAAGATTGGATCCGATGAATCCCGCGATGCCAGTTACAAGCCAAGTTTTCGGTGAGGCAGCCAGATGATTCTTGAGATCAGCGTAATTGCCCATTCGTGTCAGGCGTATTTATATCAGGGGATGTCTTTCCTTGCCAACCGCTTTTGGGCAGCGCCCAAGCCAAGACAATCGCGGAGATCCGAGTCGGATCGAGCTTTTTCAAGCTCAAATGATTCAGTCGAATGAGCTGACTTTACCAGGTGCTGCTTGGTTTCCAAATGACAAAAAGGGTTCAGACCAGCGCAGTACAAGCGTTTTCAGTCAAACAAATGATTTCGCGAATCCGTTTCGCCTTTCCCGGAAAGGCGAGACCTAAACAATCCGGCTGATCTCAATGGGGAAAATGTCTCTATGCCCGTCAACCGACCTCCCCTTGGCTTCCGTGCTGACCGTTTCGTTCTAATTGTGGAAAAACGTGACCAAACGTGTCAGGCGAAGGCTTTGGAATTGGTAGGCAACAATCCGATGTCTTTTGAAGCAACGGTAATCCGGCCGCAAGCTGCCCCTTAATCGGGATTTAGCCTGCTGCCAGCAGTTCGCCATGGATGTCGTCCGATGCAGCCGGAACCGCTTCCATCTGTGCGGCGAGTTCGATCCAGCCGGCTTCGTCGAAGAAGATGCGACGCCGCTCCAACTTGAGGTAAAGGGCATCATCAGACGAGAAAACGCTTCTTGGGATGGCAATGCTCAATCCGCTAAGAAGATTCCCGTCAGTCTGAACGCGGCAAATCGACGCGCCGGTTGCGCAGTCGAACATTTCCGAGGTATCGGCACTATTCTCTACGGGAATACGTGCACATAGCTGTCGGCCCGCCGGTTCTCGTCCGAAAAACAATAAGTTGGCACGACCGGGCAAGAATCGTCGTCGCGCGACGGGAACAGTAACGACGAAATTGCCTGAATCGCGCCACGCATTCCGCAGACAACCTGATGCGGGTTGGCAGCTCTCTACCTCCAGCGGCAAGCAATGTTCTGGGCGCGCCGCATAGGCCATAAAACGTCCACAGGACAATTTTAACTGGGTATTGTGACACCTAATGGCAGCGATCTTTACTGCCGCCTCTTCCGGTGTCTGTCGCAGGGCCGTCGCGCGCGACATGAAGTCTTCAGACTTTCCATGAACGACAAAACTCCAGCTGGATGAAGGGCGTGCATCCGGGGAAAGGTTTTCCAAAACCAACCGAAGCATCAGAGCCAACGCATTGTGGTCGGGATGAATGTCGCTTATGTCTGGTACGATGAGGTCGGTAGGGGCCCACTCTGCGATGCAATGAGTCAGCCGCTGGAGCGTTCGAGGGCAGCCGGCCAGCAGCAGATCGGTTAGGCCCTGATCGGGGAGCGCGAGGAAATCAGCATCGGACCAGCCCACCCCAAGAACTTCAAGCGCGTTCAGCGCTTCTTTCCGGCGCAGCTGTCCCCAGCGTGCACGATCAAACTCAGTCAGACACCATTTTCGTTCGATTGCTCGCTGCGGCCACGGATTATTATCTCCGTCGGTGGCATAAATGACACGAACCCTTGCGCCGGCGCGGACGGCGCGCTGGGCCACAATACTGCAGGCAAGGGACTCATCGTCAGGATGTGGCGCTATGACCATTAGCCTCGACTGGGCAGTGAAAGACGGGGCGTCCAAGGACATGGCCTCCTTTCTTCTAAGAGATATGAGGGTTGAGAGGAACCTTAATTACTTGTAAGGCGTAGTCCTACTTTAACTCATGTGGTTTTGATTCTGTGTGGTCTTAATCGATTCACTGAACCAGCCCGGATGTGAGGAATTCGACACGCTAGTGCGGAGAGAGGTCTCAATGGTGAAAAATGCCGAGGAAATCCCCGACCCGTTTCTTCGTCGGGTCGATGATATCAACTGTCCGACACCCCGTTTTTGTAATCGGCACTTTTCGGTACGAGATACGCAGCTGCGGGGCGTTGAGAAAGTTGGTGAAGTGGCGGTCTACGGCTTGGGCCCACAGGACGGCAAGAGGAGGACCGGGTTCGGCTGGGACAAAGCTATGTTCGCCCATTGCAAGGAACCGGCCGCCCTCGGCAGGAGCGCCATCCAGAAGTCCAGGCGCAGGACGATCCGGCGTGATGATTTCGTAGCGATCCGGGATGGCAATGTGGAAACGAACAGTCCCGTCGGCGGTTGAGGCAGCGTTCAGCCTGGAGCCCGCAACCATAACGCCGTGGCCCACCGTAAGATAATTGGCTTCAAAAAATTTCTCGCCATTCTCTGGCATTTCATCGCTGATCACTGCGAGCCTTGCGCGAGCTTCCGGAGATTGCTCTTCAAGCTCGTCAGCAATTTCTCCGCGTTCGATGCGCTCAACCGTAAACGTTTCAAGCACGTAACGCACGCTGCGCTTGCGAAAGACGGTCTCGCCTTTGCAATCGAAAACAGAATCATCTGGATTCGTCAAAGCCAGGACATCGCGCACCCGGTTAACCTCTTTCGCCGCGTCGTTGGTCACAGGAATCCGCAAAGCGAGATCCAAAATCATTACCAGGCAGGCGGCAATTGCCGGCAGTGGAAATTGCAGCAAGAGACGAGGCATTAATCTCCACTCGCTGAGTATGTCAGATACCCTGGACAGCAGTGCCACGCAAACCAGAGCGACCAGAGGAAAGAGCGGTAGATAATCTTCCCGAGTAATATGCCGCCAAACTCCGTACAGCAGTAAAAAATACATGCCGCATGTGAGGCCAACAAAAGCCTGACGGAACGCGACAGTCGGGTTGGTTTCCTTCCTGATAAACTTTCGAGTCACATAAATCAGGATGGGCACTCCCCCGACTAACCAGAGCAGGTTCAAATAGATTTCCGTGGTCGCCGGTTCCAGATTATGGGCGAACACGCAGTATTGAAACTGCGACCACACTCCTTTCGCCGCGAAGAAACCCATGATGAGAAGTGGCACGAGGAGCAGGCATGCTGTGAAAATCATCGCACAAACGCCTAACTGTTTCACGGTAACACCGAGCCTGCGCCAACCCACCAGTCCAGCTCCGATCCCCGAGGCCAGAAGAATTGTGGCCAGCATCAGAGTGGTTTTCATTGATATCCCAAAGCCCAAACCAAGGAGTAGCCCGGTGACCATGACAGATCGGAAATCGAATCGATTGGCGATGAGAGTGATCAGACAGAGAAACCACAGAACCATCCAGACATTGTCCGTCCGGAACTCAGTCGAGCAGAGGTGGTATGCGCTGATACCCGACGTCATGAGCATCGCCCAAAGGCCGAGCCGACGGGAAAAAGCAATTTCGCCGATGCGGTAAATGCACCAGGCGCTAAGAAAATACAGCGGCACCATGAGGAGCCGCATCCAATAGAGATCAGCCGCGTGCTCGCCCATAAGGCCAAGGATGGGAGCGCACATCAAATGAAACAAAGGCATGTGATTATCGAACACATCCCGATATTGGACGAGCCCGTGTGTCCAGGCCCAAACGACATGCAAATGTTGCGGTTCATCGCTGTTGAATCGGAAAAGGAAGACATTCCAGAACTTGAAGAAAGTCCCCAAGCAGAAGAGGCCTGCAGCGATCCAAACCTGCGACCTGCTGGCCAGGCCGAAATAGTCCTGAAGCCGGCTAACAGACGGGTTTACGGGCGACTGCGAAGGCATCACATTGCTTTGAACCATCCTTCGGCAAAAAAAGCTCGTTTAAACTAGGTCGCGCTAATAAATACTCTCGATATCGATGAAGGCTGCTTTCTTCCGTCGGAGCTCGAGCATCCCGCGAGCTTGAAGAAGGAGATAAGATCGAGGGCACGCGCTTGGCGCGCGCGACAATTTCCCGTATCCATTTTTTAAATCGTCGAGGCGCGGATGCGGCCAACTGTTGTCGTACTCGGTGCAATAGGCAACGGTCCGTCACCTAAAGACTGCATTGCAGCGGTTTCCGGTCGACCGCACGAACGAGGTCAGTACGATTCCCTGTTCCTGTAGAACCACCCGCGTTTCGGGCGCGGTCAGAGCCTCCAGTTCCTCGGCCCACCGATAACCCCAATGGCTGTATCGCGTCCGCGTATCAGCATCATCTTCGCCGGGATGGCAAATCAATTCATACAGACCGTCAGGAATTTTCCGAAGTATTTGTTCGAGCGCAGAGCGAGTTAAACACCCGCTGACTTCGAATCCGTACATACCATCCGGCATTTGCTGCAGCGGCGGGTCGTGCAAACCTCGCGTCGCTAGACACGTCAGATTCAAGCCAAGCTGCTGCACCCACCGTTCCATTCGGACACCCGGCGCTTTTCTCCATGGACCAGCAGGATTGCGAATCCAAACATCATCCATCCCGCGGGTAAGCCGCCTAACGATTTGGAAGACGGGCGGGAACATGTGGAGATGTTGGTGGCTATTAAGATGGGAAAATCGCAGTCCTGTCTTCTGAAAACGGGCGATCTGCGCCGCGATCTCTCGCTCGACCTCATCCCAGTTGATGCGTTTGCGAAAGGCGCGTCTGAAAAATTCACTACTCGTGCGGGGAAGCCGTCCCGTTTCATCAACCAGGGTCGGCAGCACCTCGCACCCTAGGACGGCCCGCTCTTCCACCAGGGCCAAATGGAGGCCAACATCCAGTTCCGGGTTTTGCCGAGCCAGCGCGACTGCCTCCTCAAATGCAGCGCCCGCCACAAGCAACGAGGCACTCGTTACGATTCCAGCTTGAAACGCCCGAATTATCCCTCGGTTGACTCCGGGCGTCAGACCCAGGTCATCCGCGTTAATAATCAGTTGTTTCAAGGCGCGGAAACCCGGGCTGCGCGGATTTCGTGTCGCATCTTCATCCGGAAGCTAACCAGTTCCCGGACCATTTTGAAGATCACGTCCGGACTGGCCAGAGTGGAGACGCCGCGATTTCGGGGAAAATAATCGACGCCGAATTGCACGATCTTGAATCCGTGCAATTTGCCCTTGATTAGCAGTTCCGCGTCGATGAACGAACCTTCAGCCTCCAACACAACCTTATCCAAGACCTCCCGCTTAAACAATTTGAAAGAGAAATTGACGTCCTTTACCCGCAATGGAAAGAGGAAACGGATAAGTAAATTGTAGCCCACCGAATACACGGTGCGGAGAGGTCCTTCC
>DASTZJ010000161.1:0-2403 GCA_035764345.1 Candidatus Udaeobacter sp. | reverse complement strand
GCGGTAGATGTGCGGCGAAATTTCCGATGGCTTGATCTCGCTGCGTCCACCCCAGAAAATGTTTGTGTACGAGGCTGGGATATCTCTGGAGTGGAGATGCCGATCGATAGCTGCTTTATGATCGAGTAATAGTTGTTTATCAGTGCCGTGCGCTACAGCCATGATGTTGACGTTCTTGAATTCCTGGCCGGCTTCGCGCCAGTAGCAATGCGTCAGAATGTGGTGGCGGCCGACTTCGCCGCCGGCCTCGATTTCACGACCGCGCGGCACTGCCCAATGAAACAGCGCGTTGAATCGGGTGACCCGCACACCGCCCGCCGACGGCTTGACGTGTTCCAGAAAAGTTGAAAAGCGCCCGATGATTTTTCGCGTATTTAATTCTTCCGCCACGCGAAAGAATTCTTCCACGGAGACACCAGCTTCATTGGCACGCGCAACCCATGGCGACGGCTTGATCTCTTCCGGAGCAAATTCGCGCTTAAGTGCGACCAGGACATCCCATTCACGCTCACTCAAATTGACAATCTGTACTGGAATCATTTTTGCCGGCTGATCTGCCTTACTGCCCGGCTCAATCGTTTTCCGGCGAACGTGGCCCACTCCCAGAGTGAAAATTCCCTTTGCCGGCATGACGCGAAAACGCTCTGCGCCGACCTTTTTCGCCAATAATTCGCAATGCGCTTCCAATGAAAACCCCTGGGGGACCTTCACGGTAGTCCAGAGTTTGTAGTCAGATCCGGCGCTGACAGTGTCCGTGGAACGCAGCACCACGTGTCCCGAAAAAGGATCGTGCCGAAACATCCAGTCGAAGGCGGTGTCGATTTTGTCCCCGGGAACTTTCCACGCCACCAGGGCGCCCTCGGCCAGGTTCGTCGCAAGCAAAGTTTGCCGGACACGCCGAATCGTGCCCGCGCGCAACATCGCGGCAATCCGCGCCATGACAACATCGACACCTACACCCGAACGGTTCGCAATTTCCTCAAACGGTTCGCGCACGAATCCTTCGATTTTGTCCTCTGAAATTGCGAGAATCTTTGCGTTGACTGGATCGTTGTGCTCAACCGGCAGCATTCCAACTGTTCCGCCCGCCACGCGAATTTGTCCAACTGATGCAACGCGGTGCGCGCTTGTTCATACAACGCTTAGGCCGCGCACGGCGCTGTTAGGCTGCGCATGTCAGCACGGCCGCAAAATGGCATGATGTGCCCGCAAGCACGAACAGATGCCAGACGAAATGCGCATAGCGCAATCGCTCGTTTGCAAAAAATAAAGTGCCTGCCGTGTAGGCGATGCCGCCTGCTACTAACCAGAGCACTGCCGACCACGGGATCGCCAGCGCAAGTGGACGAATAAAGATGAGTCCAAGCCACCCCGTCCCCAGGTACAAGGTCATCGCAAGTTTCCGATGACGTAGCGTGCCACGTGTTGTTTTCATGAAGACGCCGAAGAGCGCCAGGGCCCAGACGATGCCGAGCATGGTTAAGCCACCAGTGCCGCGCAACGGACCGAGCGCGAACGGCGTGTACGTTCCGGCGATTAGCAAGTAAATCGCCGAATGGTCCAGTGTTTGAAGAAAAAATTTCGCGCGCGTGTGAGGCCAGGCATGGTAAAGCGTCGATCCCAAATACAGCAGCAACATGGTTACGGCAAAAATGATTGTGCCGACTAGAAAAGACGTGCTGCCATGGCGAAACGCTGCCAGGAGAAGAATCGGCGTGCCGATCATCCCACCGACAAGCCCTATCCCGTGGCTGATACTATTCGCCAATTCTTCGCCGGCTGATTGCGTCCGCCCCGACAAAGCCAGCGATTCGTCAACAACGTTCATCGCTCGACATCATGCAACGCGCATCAACCGATTTTGCCAAGCAAAATGATGACTTGGTGTTCGGGCACTGGACGTTGAACCTTAAGCGTTGAGCGCTTGGTTCCCATGATCAAAGCGATCTTTTTCGATGCAGTCGGCACGCTGTTTCATTTGAACGGAACGGTCGGCCATCACTACGCGTTGGTGGGCAGTGAGGTGGGCCTTACGCTCGATGCGCACCAGCTCGATGACGCGTTTTATTCGGCTTGGAAGAAAATGCCGCTCCGCGCTGCGATCGTTGGCCCCCGCGAGAACGATGACAAGGATTGGTGGCGTGAGCTTGTGGGGCTTGTCCTTGATCAGGTCGCGCCCTCATTAAGCGAACTCGATCGTGATAATTTTTTCGAAATCACTTACGAACATTTTGCGGAGCCGGGTGTTTGCGGACTCTACTCTGAGGTTCCTGCCGTCCTGGAGCAATTGCAGCCGCGTTTTCAACTCGGCGTAATCTCAAATTTCGATGGGCGTTTGCGGTTAATTCTTCAGCACGTCGGTATCTCGAAATTTTTTGCGCACATTTTCATCTCCAGCGAAAT
>DASTZJ010000160.1:0-3846 GCA_035764345.1 Candidatus Udaeobacter sp. | reverse complement strand
GTGGCGCATTCTCTGGGAATTCCACATTACGTCGTTGATGAAGCCGACCAGTTCGAGCGGTTGGTAATTGATTACTTCTCCAGCGAATACCAGGCGGGCCGCACACCGAATCCGTGTGTGATGTGCAACGAGAAGCTTAAGTTCGGCAATCTTTGGAGCAAGGCGGCGGCCTTGGGTTGCGACTATATCGCAACGGGGCATTACGCGATCATTGAACATCACGCTGATCACGCGATTTTGCGAAAGGGCCTCGACCTCCGCAAAGATCAGTCCTATTTCCTTTTCAGTTTGCGCCAGTCCCAGCTTCGACGTGCGCTCACTCCGCTCGGCAAAATGACGAAGCGGCAAATCCGCGAAATCGCGCATTCGTTAGGCCTGAAAGTTGCAGACAAGATCGACAGCCAGGAAATCTGCTTTGTTCCCGGAAACGATTACAAAGCATTTTTGCGTTCGCACCTTGGCGAAAATGAGTTTCATCGCGGCGAGATTTACGATGTTGCCGGTAATTTTCTGGGCGAACACGATGGCATCGAGCTTTTCACGATTGGGCAACGCAAAGGGTTGCCGGGCGGTTCCCCGGGGCCGCGCTACGTTGTTGATCTCGATCCGGCAACGAATCGCGTGATTGTGGGAGACGCTGACGATTTGGTGACGGACGAATTCGAGATCGCGCGAGCGAATTGGCATCCTGTAATTTCTGTAGCCGAGGTCGTTGACCCCGGTCCGCGGTCAGCGACCGCGGCTACAATCGACCCCCGCTACAACGAGTTGGAGTGCACAGTAAAGATTCGGTACAGCCATCCAGGGACCCGCGCTACATTGACGCGACTTGAAGACGGGCGCGCCCATGTGCGACTGCACGATCCGCAAAGGGCCGTGACGCCGGGGCAAGCAGCGGTGTTTTACGATGGCGACATTGTCCTGGGTGGCGGTTGGATTTGCCGAAGCGAGTCGATCGCGCGCAGTGAGACGCTCAATCAATCGGCTGCGACTGCTCTGGCCTGACCAATGGCCGATCAAATTTTACTGGTCCTCAGCACTTTTCCGGACGCGGAGACGGCCAGTCGCATCGCGCAAACATTAGTCGAAGAAAAGTTGGTGGCATGCGCGAACCTCATTCCGGCCGTTCATTCGATCTATCGTTGGAAAGAAAAAATCGAAACGGCCGGCGAGGTCATGGTCTTCTTCAAGACAACCGAGGATCGACTGGCAGCGTTTGAACAAAATCTGCGCTCGCTTCATCCTTACGAAGTCCCGGAGCTGATATGCATCAAGATCGACAATGGATCGCCGGATTACCTGCGCTGGGTAATCGATAACTGCCGTTGAAATCGACGGCTTAAAGCCGTCGAGTTTCAAGCCGCGTCGCGACGTTTATAGTTAAGCGTAAAAATAGTGATGCCGATGAGATTCGCCACGAGAGTCACGGCAATGATTTTTGCGGCGAAAAGTAACGGCTTGGGCACATCAATGATCGGATAGATCGTGAAGAAGATAGCCAGCAGAGAGACCATGAGACCGCAACCGGCTGCGAGTCGCAACCAGGTCGGCGCTCCGGCTCGTATCGCGGCCGCGCCCGCGATTGGGATCGCAAACATGACGCCATAAACAATTCCGTAAAAAACGTTGGCGGCGTTGTCCACGAGTTGAAATGCTTCCTGCAATCCCGCGCCGATCTGGCTTGAGATGGCAATCACCAGCGTGATCGCGCCGACGAACATGATTGAGTTGATCGGCGTTTTATAACGCGGGTGCAGACGCGAAAACCATACCGGCAACAGATGGTCCCAGCCAGCCACCATCGGCAAGCGGGAGCTGCCGGTGAAATGAATACTCATCGAAGATATCGAGCGCACTGTCATCAGCAGAATTCCAACAGAGGCAATCGTGCTGGCAGCGCCGAATGATTGCAGACCGAGTCGCAGCGTCTGCGGCACTGGGCCGATTAAATCGATTTGGTTATTTCCCATGAAGGCGAGAACCGAGCTCGTCCCAAGAACGAACATGAGCGCGATGATCGGAGCGGCGATAATAACGGAACGTCCGATGTTGCGTGCCGGTGCATGAGCTTCACCGGCCAGAATGCCAACATATTCAAATCCGCTGAGCCCGCCGACTGCCAGTTTGCTGAAGATATTAAAGCAATAAAAGAGCGACATCGCGGGTGCAGCGATTTGAAGCGGGCGATATGTACTGAGATCCCCGCGAGCGAGACTAATGAATGGCAGAACAATCAAGGCGCCATATGCCAGGAACATGGCAAATCCGCCGATATTGTGCACCCATTTGCCTAACGATAGCCCCCGAACGCCGGTCCATCCGAGGCCACTCACCAGCACGCAACTGATCAGCGAGACACACCAGGGACTCTCGCGCATCCACGCGGCTGCATCGCCCAACGCATAGGAGATGTTTGTTGTAATAAACATTCCGCCCAAAGCGATCACCATGATCGACAAGAGCCAGAGATTCCAAGCGACGATGAAGCCTGTGAATTCGTTAAAGGCGAGCTTTGCCCATTGGTAAATTCCGCCTTCCAACGGCATCAGTCCGCTCAGATAAATGACCACGGCGGCTTGCGGAATGTAGAAGAGTAAAATGGCGAGGAGCCAGAAAAAGAGATGCGATGTTCCAAGTTTTGCGGCAGTGCCGACCCAGCCCGATCCAACCACAAATACAATCTGTGTCAGGACGAGATCGCCAAGCCCGAGCGGCTTTTTGAGTACAATGCTCTGTTCTTCGACACTGCGTTCTGCGCGATCGAGTGCGGTTGTCATGAGTTCGTTGAAACGTTGAAGAGTTGAAGCGATGAAGCGCCACCGCGCATCCTGTCATGTTGAGTGAAGCGAGACATCCAGCTACTTCGATTGATTACGGATGCTTTTTTGGCTGCGAAAGCAATTAAGATTTGTCACGCTAACTCGCCTGCCGAATTGGTCGAAGTAGCTGGATTCTTCGCTTCGCTCAGAATGACAATGCAGTTTCCCTCTTAACGCTGCAACGCTTTAACGCTTCAAGCATCCAACGAAGCCGTTGCCGAGCTAATGCTGCGTCTCGGATCTTTTCGGCGGCGGCGGTTCGTTTCGAAATTCGCGATGTCGGACTCTCCCACCAGCGTAGGCGATGTAAGCGCCGCCTCCCAAGGTCACCGCGCCGAGCAAGATCACCGCCACAGCGAGCGGCACGGAAAATTTCGGCCATTTGATTGGGGCGGCGATAGCGAACGCGCTCAAAGCTGCGAGCACATAGAACCCCCAGATGAGGTCCTCAGCACGATGCATGTGTTCATCAAGCCAGGCTTGTCCGTCCTCGTCAGTCATCGATAAAACACGGTCGTAACCTTGCTCGCCAAATTCGTAAACTGGCCACGCTGAAACCGAACTAAGTAGCACGAGCGTTAGCGTTGCGATTTGCGCGCGTCGGCTCCTTAGAGCCAAGGCGATGACGAGCCCGACCCAACCCACAAGCAAGCCGTAAACGGGTAATGGATTGAGCAACACGTGAATGTACTCAGGCTGGCGCAAATCACGCAGCAGCGTCTCGCCTAAGAGCATTCTGGTCTCCATCTTCCGAACTACGTCGAATCACCATTTTGTCATTCCGACCGAAGTGGAGGAATCTCTTGTTTTCAAAAAGACGACTGTTAGAGATGTCTCGACTTCGCTCGACATGACAAATGCAAAAACCGGAGCGGATCGATCATAACTTGCCTTGCCACTGGGTACCGCAGATCTGTGCGGTTCGCGCCGTTTGATTCGGCAAGTATTTTTGCCAGTCAGCAATGGTGAAATGCCACCACTCAGTGCGCAATCCCCAAAAGCCTGCATTTCGCATTGCGATCTGCAG
>DASTZJ010000159.1:0-7086 GCA_035764345.1 Candidatus Udaeobacter sp. | reverse complement strand
CGGAACTGCCGTTCCAGAAGCCCATACTGGTAGCGCAGCTTCTGCTTTTCGCCGAGCGCAATCGCATAATCTGATTGCTTGCGCCGCGAACCTCTCGGGCCATGCATGCCGGGCGGATAATTCTTCCGCTCCAAGGCCTTGGAGGAGCCGAAAATCGGCACGCCGTAACGCCGGCTTACTCTCGTTTTTGGTCCTGTATATCTGGCCATGGGTTCGTTGAAGAGTTAAAGCGTCGAACGTCAGACGCGGCGCTGCTTTGGCGGGCGACAACCGTTGTGCGGCACAGGAGTGACGTCGCGGATCACGGTGAGATCGAGCCCGATCGCCTGCAAGGCGCGCACTGCGGATTCACGCCCGGCTCCTGGCCCTTTTACCAGGACTTCCACTTCTTTCAGCCCATGACCCATCGCCTGCCGGGAGGCGTCCTGCGCAACCATCTGCGCGGCATAAGCAGTGCTTTTGCGCGAGCCCTTAAAGCCAACTTTGCCGGCGCTTGACCACCCGATCACGTTGCCTTTCATGTCGGTGATCGTCACGATCGTGTTGTTGAAAGTCGAAAGCACATGCGCGATACCCGAGTGAACGTTCTTGCTTCCTTTGGCTTTGACGATCTTTGGTTTCTCGATCTCATCAGTTGAGAGCGAAAGGTTCTCGGAAGCTGCCGGAGCAGCGGCTGGCTGTTCCTTTTTTTGTTTGGCTGCTTTTTTGGCAGGCTTGGCTGGGGCCTCAGCCTTTGAAACTGCAGCCGGCTCGCTTTCCCCCGAACCCGCCGGAGCCGGCACTGATTTTGGCTCCTTCGTTTTCGGTTCTTCCGGGCTTGGGTTGGTTGGATTCTCTGGGTCAGCCATAACTCTAATGAATCATTAAACTTTACCGGCTTTGGCTTCCGGATTGCGGACCACGCCTACGGTCTTGCGCGGTCCCTTGCGTGTCCGGGCATTCGTCGAAGTGCGCTGTCCGCGCACGGGCAAGCCTTTGCGATGCCGAATGCCGCGATAAGAATTGATCGCCTGCAGACGTTTCAAGTTGCCTTGCACTTCGCGGCGCAAATCACCTTCAATCTTGATCTTGCTGTTAGTGATTGCGTGAATGATTTCATTCAACTGCTGCGGCGTAAGATTTTTCGCACGTAAGTTTGGATCGATGTTGGTCTGCTCGAGAATGCGCCTGGCTGTGGAAAAGCCGATTCCGTAGATATAAGTGAGGGACGCTTCGATGCGTTTGTCTGCTGGAATTTCGACTCCTAGTAATCTGGGCATGGGATATATCGGTTAAAAAGTTACAACGTTACAAAGTTAAAATCGCTCATCCCTGGCGCTGTTTGTGGCGCGGGTTCTTGCAGATCACGCGCACCACGTTCTTGCGCTTCACGATCCTGCAACTGGCACAAAGCCTTTTTACTGATGGTCGTACTTTCATAATCCGCGAAATGGAAAACGCGGAGCTGGCTCCGCGTTGTCATTTTTGGCGATAAGTAATTCGCCCTTTCGACAAATCGTATGGTGAAATCTCTAGCATAACTTTGTCTCCTGGCAAGATCCGAATGAAGTGCAAGCGCATTTTTCCGGAGATATGCGCCAGAACACGATGGCGATTGGCCAGTTCAACCCGAAACATGGTGTTAGGCAGCAGTTCCACGACTGTGCCTTCTACTTCAATTGCGTCTTTGCGCGCCATGTCAGAATTTCTGGATCGTCCTTCGTGATCAGGACAGTGTGCTCGAAATGCGCGGAGGGCATGCCATCTGCGGTGCGCACCGTCCAACCATCGTCGAGCAATCTCACGTCGGAAGTGCCAATGTTAATCATCGGCTCAATCGCCAGCGTCATCCCTGCCTTTAACTTCGGACCGCTGCCCCGCTTGCCGTAATTCGGAATCTGCGGCTCCTCGTGCATTTTTCGTCCGACCCCGTGTCCAACAAATTCGCGTACGACTGAAAAACCAAAGCGGCGCGCTTCATCCTCAATTTCAGCGCAGATGTCGCCAATCCGCTGTCCCTGACGAGCGGCGCTGATTGCACGGGCGAGCGCGTTTTCCGTCACGCGCAGCAATTGGTCGGTCCGTTCATCAATGATTCCAACCGGCACGGTGGTGGCGTTGTCCCCTACCCAGCCGTCCTGAACGATACCAATGTCCAGTTTTACGATGTCGCCGTATTGAATGCGCCGTTGGCTGCCGATGCCGTGCACCACTTCGTCATTGAGCGAAATGCAAATGTTGCCGGGAAAAACGCGGTGGCCGAGCCGATAGCCGAGAAACGCACTTTTCACATGTGCGTCACTCATGAAGTCTGCTGCCGCTTCGTCCACTTCTTTTGTAGTGATACCGGGACGAACCAGATCACTGACACGGTCGAGGATATCGCTGGCGGTGCGGCATGCCTGCCGCATCTTCTCGATTTCCTTGGCGTTTTTAATCGGAATCATCGTTTGTCTTCAATCAGCCGCGAAATATCGCTAAAGACTGCCTCGCGATCGCGGTTGCCGTCGATCCGATGCAGTACCGACATTTTTCCGTAAAAGGATGCCAGCGGCTCTGTCTTGGTGCGGAACTCTTGTAAGCGAGTCTGCAACACGGTTAGATCATCGTCGCTGCGCCGCACTAGCGGACCATCGCAATAAGGACAAACAGCACGTTCCGCAAACTGCGCGCTCGACGAGCTGGTTGTAAAGCCGCATTCGCCGCACTGGAGCCGGCCTGCGATGCGATCGCGCACCGTCTGTTCCGATACCTCGAGCCAGATCGCCAAGTCCAAAGCAGTACGCAATCGCGCCAGGATAGCCATCAAGCTTTCTGCCTGCCGCAGCGTCCGGGGAAAACCATCGAATACGAATCCGTGACCACCATGCAGGCGCAACCAGTCTTCGATTAGTTCGATGATGATGTTGTCGGACACGAGCCCGCCGCTTTGCAGCACTTCGGCAGTCTCCTTTCCCAGCGGCGTTCCAAGATCTCTTTCACGACGTAAGATTGCGCCCGGCGAAGTGACGGGAACACCAAATTGGCGGGTAATCATTTCTGCCTGGGTTCCTTTGCCGGAACCAGGCGCTCCGAGAAGAACAAGCCGCCTTTTCACCTATCGCCCGTAAAGGAAAATGGCGACGCCGGCAATTACGAGCACGGCGATCCCCACGTATAACCACATTAATGTGCCGCCCGCTGCCGCTTCGCCGCGACTGTAGGTAGCGCGATCAAAGGATCGTCCTCGAATGCGACCCTTGCGCAGGAAACCGTCGTAATGCCGCTGAATAAGGTGCGTCTCCACCTGGCGCATGGTATCGAGCATGACGCCTACGATGATCAATAAACTTGTGCCTCCAAAAAATTGCGCCGTGATTATCGGTACATTCAATCCCTGGCTAAGAAGACTTGGTAGCACCGCTATCAGCGTCAGGAAAATCGCACCGGCAAATGTCAGCCGCGTCATTGTGAAATCAAGAAAATCGGCAGTCGGTTTTCCCGGTCGCACACCGGGAATGTACCCGCCGTATTTCTTCAAGTCGTCCGCGATTTGAGTTGGTTGAAACTGCGTCGCGACCCAGAAATAACTGAAAAAGAAAATCATTGCCGCGAGAGCGACGTAATGGGCCCAGCCGGTGGAAAGCGCGCTGGCGATGCGGTTGGCAATTGGGCTGTTCTTAAAACCGTAGCTGACGATGGTCGCGGGAAAAAGGAGCAAAGCCCAGGCGAAGATAATTGGCATCACACCGGCGTAATTCACTTTCAAAGGCATGTATTGCGTTTGGCCCCCGTACATTTTACGGCCAACTACGCGCTTGGCGTACTGGACAGTAATTTTCCGCACACCCTGCGTGATTGTGATCACTGCAGCGATGACGACGATCAAGAAAAATACCAGCAACACAAGGACCATCGGATTCACTTGGCTCGATCCGGTCTGGGCAGACGGGACAAAGGTCTTCCACGCCTGCGCGAGGGCAGCGGGCAGGCGCGCAACTATGCCAACGGTGATGATTAGCGATATTCCATTTCCAATGCCGCGCTCGGTAATTTGATCGCCCATCCACATCAATAAAAGTGTCCCAGTCGTCAGGGAAACCACAGTCACGATTCGAAATTTCCAGCCAACGTCGTCCACTAGAGGAATTCCGAGATTCTTGATCGTATCGGTAATCCCCGGCAGCATGGTGTGATACGATTCCGGGTGCTGGAACGACAGTGCCAGCAAATACCCTTGGAAAAGGCACAGCCCTACTGTCGCGTAGCGCGTTAACTGCATGATCTTTTGCCGCCCGCCATCTTCGCGTGCGAGTCTGCCAAGCTGCGGAATCACCGCAGTTAGCAACTGCATCATGATCGACGCGCTGATGTAAGGCATAATGCCTAGGGAGAAAACCGCACAATTTTCCAGCGCGCCACCACTGAACAAGTTAAAGAGCGCCGCCAGACCGCCTCCAGAGCGTTGTTCCAGAGAAGTGCGAAACCACTCCTGCAACACAGCCTGGTTGACTCCGGGAGTTGTGATAGCAGCGCCTAAACGCACAATCACAATTACCGCCAGCGTAAACAAAATGCGCCGGCGCAATTCGGGTATCTTGACCGTGTTGAGAAACGCCGAAACCATCCGCTAAATGTGAAACATCATGTGGCGGGAAGCTAGCTCTCCCGTGATGCTTTCTTTTCTGCTTTGGCCGAGGTCTTCGATTTTTTCTTCCTTGTCCCCTTTGATGCAGCTTCGCCCGCTGGTTCCTCCGCCGAAGCTTCAAGTGCCGCAGCACGATGAGGGCGCCCTGCTTTCTCACGCAACGTAATAGTCCCCCCAGCCTTTTCGATTTTTTCGCGGGCTGCCGCGCTGACTTTATCGGCTTCAACCTTTAGGCTGTGTTTTAATTCCCCGTCACCAAGGATTTTTATTCCTACTAAATCACCGCGGACGAGCTTCGACTCGCGCAGCAGTTGTTCGTTAACGGCGGTTCCAGCCTTAAATGCATTTAGATCATCAAGGTTGACAATCGCGTACCGGTTGTGAAAGGCGGCATTATTAAACCCTCGCTTCGGCAATCGTCGAATCAACGGCATCTGCCCCCCTTCGAACCCGAGCCGAATGCTCCCACCCGAGCGCGCCTTTTGCCCCTTATTACCCTTGCCACTGGTCTTTCCGTGGCCCGAACTTTCGCCGCAACCCAGGCGCTTCACGCGATGTCGCGAGCCGGGACGCGGATTCAGATTATGAAGACGCATCATGTTGTTCACCTTTTCCATCGCTGAAAAGAATTCCACGGACTTTAAAAATTTCGTCCTTTCGCCGAAGTGATTTCAATGCGGCGATGGTCGCCTTGACTACATTGGCGTGATTGCTTGATCCAAGCGACTTGGCCAGCACGTCGCGGATGCCGGCTGCCTCAGCTACGGCCCGGACACCGCCTCCGGCAATGACCCCGGTCCCCGGCGATGCGGGACGCAATAGGACTCGCGCTCCATCGTATTCGCCGATTACTTCGTGGGGAATCGTGTTTTCGTTCAATGAAACTTTTTCCATCGCTTTGCGGGCGGCTTCGGAGGCTTTCCGGATGGCCTCTGATACTTCGTTGGCCTTGCCAAATCCGCATCCCACTTTTCCATCGTGGTCTCCAGCCACGATCAACGCGCTGAAGCTGAAACGGCGTCCGCCTTTCACCACCTTAGCGCAGCGATTGATAAACACGACTTTCTCCGTCGTATCGCCCTTTGCCGCTGGGGCCTTATCTGGCCTGCGCATGTCCGGTCTTCTGCCTGCTGAAGTTGTTTGAGCCATGAATTAAAATTTTAAACCACCTGCACGCGCCGCGTCTGCTAATGCCTTCACTTTTCCATGATAAAGGAACCCACCGCGATCAAAAACGACTCGCTCGA
The DNA here is from genome assembly GCA_035764345.1 of Candidatus Udaeobacter sp. Taxonomy (GTDB): domain Bacteria; phylum Verrucomicrobiota; class Verrucomicrobiia; order Chthoniobacterales; family UBA10450; genus Udaeobacter. The sequence continues at coordinate 1,233 of DASTZJ010000159.1, read as the reverse complement.
GTTTCTTTGCCAGCGAACGTTCCGCTATTGCTTTGCCGACTTCTTCTGCCGCAGCCTTGTTTGCAGCGGATTTATCCTTACCCGGTAGGGAACGCTCCGCAGTCGATGCAGCGGCCAGCGTCCGTCCGGAGTTGTCGTCGATCACTTGAGCGTAAACGTGTTTGCCAGAGAAATGAACTGACAGTCGCGGTCGTTGCGCCGTGCCTGCCACTTTTTTCCTGATCCTTTGATGAACACGCTGCCGCGCTGCCTTACGAATCGTCGCCATAATTATTGAACGGTCTTGCCCACTTTGCGACGAATCTGTTCGCCCGCGTAGCGAACGCCTTTGCCCTTGTACGGCTCCGGAGGATAAAAGCGACGGATGTCCGCCGCCACCTGGCCAACCAATTTTTTGTCCACGCCCTGGACCGTTATCTTAGTATTGTCCGCGACAGTGATTTTGATGTCCTTTGGAATCGAAAATGGAACCGGATGCGAGAAGCCGACGCTCAAGTTAAGCGTGGATCCCTGCACGGCAGCCTTGAACCCAACTCCTTCGATCTCGAGTTGCTTGGTGAAACCCTCGCTCACGCCCTGCACCATGTTGTGCACGAGGCTACGCGAAAGCCCATGCAACGCTTTCACGCTGCGTGATTCTGCTTCGCGCACTAGAGACACTCGGTTATCCTGCACGCTGGCCCGGATCTGACGTGGAAGTTTCCACTGCAGTTTTCCCTTCGGCCCTTCCACCGAGACCGCTCCTTCCTCGTCGACGTTTACTTTGACCTTGTCGGGGATCTCGACCGCCTTATTTCCAATTCGTGACATGAGTTCGTGATTCGTTAAATCGTTACCACGTTAGATCGGTCACCAAACGTAGGCGAGTAGCTCGCCCCCCACTTTTTGCTTTCGCGCTTCGCGTCCCGATAACACACCGCGCGATGTAGAAAGAATCGCCAAACCCATTCCACCCAGAACCCTCGGGATTTCATCGGCGCCAACATACCGCCGCAATCCCGGACGGCTCACCCGGCGCAGCCCCGCAATGGCGCTCGAGCGGTTTAAGATTTTGTTGGTGATCTTGATCCGCGGATGCGCAGCGCTCGTATCGATCGAGTAATCGGAAATGTACCCTTCATCCTTCAGGATGCGCGCGATCTCGGCCTTGATCTTCGAGTACGGGACCAGCATCTCCGGTTTTTGCGCACGCGTGCCATTGCGGACGCGCGCCAGAAAATCGGCGATTGGATC
>DASTZJ010000158.1:0-7299 GCA_035764345.1 Candidatus Udaeobacter sp. | reverse complement strand
TGGCGCAGAGGAAAGGTGTACGTCAAACAATCCTTGCAGATGCCATGAAGCTGCCATTCCCCGATGCTTCGTTTGATTGCGTTACCATCGCCTTCGGCTTGCGTAACATGGAGAATTGGAGAGACGCGCTTGCTGAGATGTCGCGGGTCCTGAGGAGAGACGGCCATTTGTTAGTGCTTGAGTTTTCACTGCCGAGCATATTGATCGTGCGCGCTATCTATCGTTTCTATTTACATCGGTGTCTGCCATTACTAGGCTCTTTTTTGACCAGAAAGAAAAGCGCCTATGATTATCTTGGGAACTCGATCGAAGAATTTCCCAGTGGTCATGCAATGATCGATTTAATCGAAGCGAGCGGCTTTCGGCACGCGAACCTTCAGCCGTTGAGCTACGGCATCGCAACGATTTACACCGCGCAGAATATTGGTGTCTGACAGGAAACTGTTGACAGGATCAGGGCGTAACGCTGGGTCTCGGACTGGGCGTTAGCGATCGTTGCGACACAAGAGGTAATCCCAAGGTATTCAAATCCGAATCGCTAATCACAAATGTGCCTTCGCGTCCGTCTACATGTGCGCACCACGTTCCGTCGCTAGCCCTGGCGCCGACGATCAGCTTATGCGATGCCTTATTGTCACGCGAAGTTGTGAATGCAAGAATGAGCTGCGGCTTTTCCAAACCATCTTGGGGCTTCGTTGCTCCGAGCCAACGCACTGCATGCAAGCTCGACAACGCGTTGAGTAGCGATTGCACATTTGTGCCATCGATCTCACCAGCGCCTTTCAGCCAACGCCACTGGTTATTTTCGCCGCGTTCCAGCGACAGCTCTTTGTCCGTCGTTATGCTCAGACGACGAATTTGGTCAGGTTTAAACTTAAAGATCGATAACTCCTGCCATTGCAAAGGATCGGTGGAGACTTGGTCCAGTGAACCACGACGTACGGCTACCACAAATGGCTCATCTGTAAGTCGCGCGTAAACATTCTCTCCGTCTTCCTTTCCAAAGGCGAGTGTAGCAAACGGCTCCTCACCTGCTTTGGTCTCGGCAGTGTTCTCCGACGCGAACGAGCTGAACGTTAATTGCAGATGCGGTTTGTCCAGGCCGTATTTTGGCAGATTCGAAGCGACGTCTTCCACGAACTTTGTCACCCGCTCGTTTTGCAACGCGTCAATTAAGCGGCGGACCGCGCCTGAATCTGCGGGCGCATTGGTTCGGTTGGCGATGGTCCAGTTTCCATCTTTGCGCGCAAGAACCGTCTTACCTTTACCCGGAACATCGATTGTGATCCGATCGAGAACGTTTGTGTCGATCCGAACCAGGTGATAGTCCCGTAGGTCGGCTGGCTTAGCGTTCAGGGCCTCTTCAATCTTCCTGGGCAATGTGTAAACGGCCCCGCGAGGAGCAAACCGAACATAAACCTGGTGCTTTTCCTTCTCAGGCACGCTGCCGATTTGCAGCATTTGACCTTTGTCCTCCTGGCCAAATACCTTGATCGAGTCAGCGATCGCAACCTTTTGGTCTTTTTTTCCTTCCTGGCTAAACAACGTGATCGACCCGCGCGGTTCCGCCAGTCCATAAGGGCGCAGGTCGCCGTGATCGTCGGCCACAAATTGTTGAATGCGCGCTGTTGTGATCTGCGCAATCAGGTCGCCGACTTTCTCGTCATCCGCCCGCGCGCGAAGCGGCTTGACGATGTCCCAGTGATCGCCCTTCTTCTCCAATTCCATTTCACCAGCAGCTGTCTTTAATGCGATGCGGCGTACCTGCGCAGTGATCAGGTCAGTTAGTTTTCTGTCGCGGAATTCCTCCGCTTTTTTGTCGATGTCCTTCCTGACCGACTGTCTGGCAAGAAACGTCTCCTTGGAATTGTCAAAGCGCACATACATCCTGCCTTCCAAAGCAGCGTCCTTTCCAAACAAGATTTCAGGCGGTCTGTCAGAGCCGAGCAATTTGAGCTTAAGCTTTGGTCGGTTCAGGCCGTATTCATTCAGCTTGCTCTTATCGGCTTCAATATCCTTGGCCGGAATCGTTCCTTCCTTCTGCCAGGTTTCCAAGTCCGACAACAAATTTTCAACCAAAGCACCGTCTGCCTGATCCTTGATTGGCGTTTCGAGCCGCCATTTGTTGTCGTGGCGCCGTATTTCTATCTTTTCATCGCCATTTTGAATGATTATGCCGTCGATCTTGTTTCGATCGAAATTGACCACGTTTTGCGCCTGTCGCCTCGCCTCCTCCGTGCTCGGCTGTGTCATCTCGAAGAACCTGACGTAGGCGAAAACGGCGAGTACCAAGGCAGCCAAAATCAGTGTATTTCTCCAATTCATATGATGGGAGGGTAACGACGACAGCGTTGGCGACAGCCGATCGCACGAGACACCCGGCGCAACTGCTCTAGACAACAAATAGTATGACGACCCTTTGGCGACATCGTGTGGTTAAACGCGCCGCTGCCACCAAACCACCGTTCCGATGACGGCGGGAATCAACGGCATGAAAACCAGAATAATCCAGCGCAGGCGAGCCAATGCCTCTTGATCAAGGCTGAAAGTGAGAGGTTTGGAAACTTTTGGTGCGATACCGATTAGCTGTTCGCGGCTCAGCAGCCAGTTCACACTGCCGGAAATGAAATCGAGCCCCTGCTGATCTTGCGTAATTGCATTGTCCTGAACGAAGGTCGCGTTGCTAACGACCACTAGGCGCGACGAGTTCACTCGCACCCGCTCATCTGCGCTACCACCTTTTTCAATGGCTGCGCCTATTGTTAGTGGGGTATTGCTGTCGCGCTTGGCATCAGCCTGAAGTTTTGCTTGATTGTCGGTGTTATAATCGGTCTCGGCAAAATAGCCTTTTTCCGCCTGAATCAGCGGCTCGAGGCGGATGCTGGCAGCACGGACGCGGTCGGGCTCAACGGTGAGCGAAGAAGTACCGCCTAAAAAGAGCGCTCGCACATCGGCTAGCCTTTTTGTGATTGGGCTGTCGCCAAGGAAACGCGCTTGAACATCTCGTGTCAGTGCCAGTTCCTGGATCCCAGTTCGCACAAAAACCATCAGCCTGTCGTCGTTTACCTTAACGCCAAGCTCGTTGACAAATGCATCTAACTTCGGCGTTTTCGCCGCCGGATCGAGGAGAAGCAAAATCCGCCCCTGTTTTTCCCAGAAGTTGCGCAGCAATTTCATTTCGCGGTCCGAAAAATCGTATTGCGGCCCGATTATCATGACGGTTTTTACTTCGTCGGGAATTACATCCAGATCGAGAAGGTTCAGCTCTTTGAACTGGATGTTTTCGTTTTCGATGAACGTCTTCAGGACCGAGATCGCGCTGCCTTCTGAAAGTGGCGGTTCCTTGTGACCAAGCACGTAGCCAAGAGCCTTTTTTTTCCCCTCTACAAGGTCGATCATTGCACTGGTGATAGCTTGTTCGCCTTTGAATGCGGCTACACGAGGGCCTTCACCGACCGCCATTCCGCTTTGGTCGATATCAGCCATTTCGGACGCCTTGACCGTCTTGTTGCGTACTTCGTAATCGACTACTAAAAGAGGCTCGTCGGTAACGACTTTGTATTTATCGAACAACTCCTTTGCCCGGGAAAGATTACGCTCGGGATCAATGTGCTCGATGTCGATCTTTCCTTTACCGGCGTACTGATATTCCGTGAGCAAATTCTGAACGTCCGTGGTGATCGGCGTGCTTGGCGGAAAGAAAACCGTGATGCGCATCTTGCCCTTGAGCGCATCAAGGAAACGCTTCGTCTTATCTGAGAGCGCATATTTTTGGTCGCGGGAAAAATCCCAACGCGCGTAATGTTTGAAGGCGATCGAGTTCACCATCGCAACCAGAAACAAGACGAGCACGATTTGCGCGAGAACGTTGAAACCGATTCGAACCCGGCGAATTTTTTTTCCGGAACGTGTTCGGCGCGGGTTTGTTTCGTCAGCCATCGCTCAAAGCCTCCATTTGCGGGACTGAAACGCCTGGTGCGTGAGTGTCAGCATCACGATGGTCATGCTCACGTAGAGAACGATTGGTCGCGTATCTATCACACCTCGCGAGAACGTTCCCATGTGTTCGATCGCAGAGAAATACCCGAGCAAATCGCGCGTTTCGGAGCTCACGTCGAGCAGAATGAACTGAACCAGGCCCAGGAAAAACAGCAGCGTAATTGCGCAGAAGGAAATGATCGCTGCGATGATTTGGTTTCGGGTCAGGACGGATGTTAGACAACCAATCGAGAGATAAAACATTCCCAGTAACAAGAGCATCAGATAAGACCCCGCGTATGCTCCGGCAGAATGCGCAGCCGGCTCATTGGTAACCTTGAGAAAGATGGCAAAGTAAAGCAGCGTCGGGATCCAAAGAATTACGTAGAAGACCAGCGCGCCAAAAAATTTCGCGAGTACTATCTGCCAGTCGCGCACCGGGACAGTTGTCAGTGGCTCTATCGTGCCAAGCTTAAATTCTTCGGCAAACAGACGCATCGTGATGAGCGGAAAAATCAGAACAAAGGCGAACCAGAAGAAGACCGAGTTAAAAAATGCCTCCTGCACCGTGTATTGCACCTGGCGCTGGTTCATGAAGGAGACCTGGAAATAGAAATCGATCCCGCTGACTATCAGGAAAAAGATGAGCACGATGTAGGCGATCGGGGAGTGGAAATAACTGCGTACTTCGCGCGAAAGGAGAGTGTAAAATTTACGCATGGCGTCGGAGCGGAGTGATGGAGCGGCGGAGCGGTGGAGTAATGACGTACTCTTCTGGGTCCTCGGCGATGCACGTGATCCAATCCGCGTCATCTCGTTTTTGCTCCGGCTTCTCGATTAGGCGCAGAAGTCGATTTTCGACTTCATAGTGGAAAGCGTCGAAGTCGTGAAAACGCTCGCCCGAAATCTGCTGCGTCTGTTTCAAGCCGACCCTGCGCGTCATCGTCTCGGCCATTGAGCCGAGCGCGTAGTAAAGAAATTGAATGTACTCGCTGACTGACCTGCGACCATATCCTTCTGAAATGTTTGCGGATATCGATTGCGCAGCGTCTGCCAGTTGCGAGCGCAGTTTGAAATCGATGTTCGCCTCGACAAAAGCAATCTTCCAGACGAGCTCAAACAATTGCATAGCCTTCTGCCAAACGATCAGCTTCATGTAGCCGCGATTCTTGTTTCGAAGTTCAGTTTCGTAATTCATTACTCCACTACTCCAACATTCCATTGCTCTACTCGATCAGACCGCGTCTGAGTGCGTAATTTCCACGAACACGTCCTCGAGCGTCGCTCGACGCTGAGTCAGCTCGCGCACGGCCCAGTGGCGTTCGGCAGCGAGGCGGAAAACCTCTTCGCGCACATCGACGCCTGATTCCACCCGCAGGGAAAATCTCTTCCAATCATCTTCCCCATCGGTGATCACTTCCCGCACACCTGAAATCTTCTTTAGCTCGTCCGCGCCGTTGTCTCTTCCCACTTTTGCTTCGAGAACAACCCCGCCGGCCTGCCTGATTTTTCCGAGTAAATTTTCCGGGGTATCGCATGCCTCGATTCGTCCTTTGTGAATAATGATCACCCGGCTGCAGGTCATCTCCACCTCGGGCAGGATGTGCGTCGAAAGCAAAATTGTATGTTGCTCGCCCAAGTTCTTGATCAGCTCGCGCACCTGTCGGATTTGGTTTGGATCGAGACCGATTGTCGGCTCATCCAGAATCAGCAGGTCCGGTTCAGCAAGCAGCGCGTCCGCCAGTCCGACCCTCTGTCGATATCCCTTGGAGAGAGCCCCGATCAGTTTGTTTTCAACGCCCTTGAGACCACAAAGTTCGTTTACGTCGCCAACACGCTCGGTGACGCGGCGATGTTGGACTCCCTTAAGTGCCGCGCGATAACGCAGGTACTCTGTTACGCGCATGTCGCTGTAGAGTGGCACGTTTTCCGGCATGTAGCCGAGATGCGCTCGCGCCTGGAGCGACTGTTCAAAAACATCGAATCCCGCGATCGTAGCGCGGCCGGAGGTGGGCGGCATGAAGCTGGCCAAAATGCGCATCGTGGTGGTTTTGCCTGCACCGTTGGGCCCTAGAAATCCCATGATTTCGCCCCGGCTAACTTCGAAATTCAAATCCCGGATGGCAGGCTGGCCAGCGTAGCGTTTTGTCAGATTCTCGACCTTAATCATTGCGCGATATTTCCATGAGACAACCGAACCCTGATAGCGTTGTCGATTTTTTTAACGCGCCGTCATGCTCAAAGTGGCCAGTTGCTGCTTTTGTCCTCGGGGGCGGATTACGCCAACCGTGAAATCGAGTTTCGTGCCGCTCTGCACACCTCGAAGCAATTCCTCGATTTGTTTGACCGAGTTCGTTTCAAAGTTGCCCGCGCGATAAATCACCAGCCCGCGCTCTAGCCCGGCTTCATCTGCCGGGCTGTCTGGTTCGACTGCGGTAATCAAAACGCCCCGGCCCCGGATGTAGCCGAGCGCATCGCTTAGTTCCTGATTCAAATCCTGCACCTGAATTCCAAATAACTTTTCCGCATTCGACGCGGACGTTTCGGAGGATGCAGGCTGGTCCTTTGGATTGAACTGTTTCTGCGCGATCTTCTTGAATCGATTAACGCTATCGCGTACCACTTCCGCCGGAATTGCGAAACCGAGCCCCTGAGTAGGGACGCCTTGCGGCGTGAACGCCATTTTTGCCGAGCTGATGCCGACGAGTCGCCCCGAGAGATCGATCACCGGTCCGCCGCTGTTACCAGGATTAATTGCCGCGTCGGTTTGTACCAGACCCTTATACTCGGTGTCATCCACAGTAATGTCGCGTTTGACCGCACTAAGGACTCCGCGACTGATCGAGCTCCCATATCCAACCGCGTTACCTACTACGATCACAGTCTGGCCCAGCAGGTTGGGAGAAATATTATCGAGACTGATAAAAGGAAATGCAGTTTCAGCGTCGATCTTGATGAACGCCAGATCGGTCTTGTCGTCGCCCGCTATGTAATGGGCATTGTAGGTCTTGCCGTCGTTCGTCGTCACATGAATCTTCAAGTCTGCGGCGCGCTCAACCACGTGCTGGTTGGTGACGATGTAGCCTGTCGGATCGATAATAAAACCGGAGCCGAGACTTTGCAGAGTCTGGCGAATTTCGCGCGGGCGAAGGCGATTATAGCGGAAGAATTGTGCGTAAAAGTCCTCAAACGGATCGCGCACCGTGCGCTTCACCACGCGTTCGGTATTAATATTCACCACTGCCGGCAAGACTTTCGCCACCGCGAGGACGGCTGGTTCCGACGCCGGATCGGCCTGGCCAAAACAAGGTGTCCATCCTG
>DASTZJ010000157.1:0-2061 GCA_035764345.1 Candidatus Udaeobacter sp. | reverse complement strand
CCAATCGAAAAGGTCGCTAAGAATGTCAGTCAAGTCTTGAGCACACTCGCGAGCGTGAGCGCGATCAGGATAATAACCAAGGATGTTCCCATAGGATGGCCAATCGAAGCTGACGCAAAGGCCGAGGCTATCATCTCCCTCAAACATGCGAGCGCATAGATTCTGGTAACTATTCGATGATGCTTGCCATCCGACATTGTAGCCGTGAACGAAGAAAGTGACGTGCGGCTGGTCCTTGTACTGTTCGACCGGCTCAAACGCATCAGACGCAGCGATAAGAAGTTTGCGAAATCGGTCTTGTGAAATCTGCTCCCAGGCGATTGTCCCATCGGCGGCAAATTTGTCGGAGATCCAAAACGTAAGCGGCCCACGCACAATGCTGCTCGGTTGGCCCTTCGTGATCGCCCGGTCAGAAATTCGCCAATATTTCGGCATGCTGCCGATTTCAGCAGATCAATTCGCTTTTGCCTATCGGGGATAGCCCCTGATTTTTTAAAAATTCTTCTCGAAGTTCACTGTGCAAATGCTGTATAAGATTCATATAGGAGGCAGCGTGATGCAGACGCGCCACATCAATAGCCAAAGATTAATATCATCACCGGGTGTGGCGGCTGGGGATGCTAACCAGAGCGACTACCCGAAATCGGGCGAGAAAAACGAGAGACCGAGGGGCCTTCTTCAGTGAAACCCCCTATAAAATCCCCGATAACGCCTGCCATAAAAACGAAAGTACTCATCGTGCACCATGCGCCCCTTGTTCGTTGTGGCCTCGCCGCGCTCATCGACGCCAGCGAGCGCTATATAGTCTGCGCTCAGACCGACGATGGACCAACAGCACGGGAAATGTTTGTCCAACAACAACCGGCATTCATCGTACTTGGGTTGACACTTCATCGTGGGGACGGCATTGAGTTGATCAAGCATTTCCGGACACTGAATAACACAGCTCGAATGCTTGTGCTCTCGGCGCGCGCAGACGCATTGTCCATTCAACGCGCATTCCGGGCCGGCGCGCGCGGATACCTCGCAATCGAAGATGATGCGTTGGAGGTCTTGCAAGCGCTGGATCAGATTGCAGCCGGATATCTTTACACCAGCGCAAACGTGTCGCGGCGGCTTTTGACAACTCTCGCGAATGGAGAGATTGCGTCGGCCCGCTCTGAATTGACGGCGCTGAGCGATCGTGAACTGCAAGTCTTTTCGTTGATTGGGCGCGGGTTTGGCGCCTCGCGCCTCGCAACTGAATTGCACCTGAGCGTGAAAACGATCGAAACGTACCAAGCGCACATCAAAGAAAAGCTTGGGTTGCACAGCGCCGGCGAGCTCAGCGCTAAAGCTGCACGCTGGATGCTCCATTCGATGCGACGAGATCGAGAATTGAGGAAGTTGCTCAAAACCCCGGGGACAGAGCGGCGTCAAATCGTAAACATTTAACATTAACACTTAAGTGTCGAGCAGAAGGCCAGCTCACGGAGACTGAACCTTGGACGTTGCGTGTTGGGCATTCGATGTCGCGCGTTGATTGCCGCGCTGCAGTACTAGCGACCTGATTTGGCCCGCTAAGGATTTCTCCACCTGACCCTAACTCTGGCGCGCCTGCCAAATTCCCCAGCTTCGTTGCGATCGTTTATCATCCAATACTTTGGCATTGTGTGGAAGGGTTGAGGTGAAGAGTTAATGCACCAGGCGAATCGTCCAAAAATCGTCTGAAAGCTTGTCGATGTGCAAATAAGTGTAGGACATCGTGAAATAACCTCTTTTGCCCTAGCCAGTGCCATGAGTTACGGACCATGCTTGGCCAGCGATGCGGAGTAAAAATAATCACGGTTATCGGGAAGGTCCGGCATCCAGTCGAAAGCCGAAACGCTTATGATTTCACGCGCAGACCATTTGGGTCGACAATCAGGCGTTTTTGCTTAATCCGATCCGTAACTAAGGCGCGGTCAGGCTCCAGCCGGCCGGAAGAGTTGGGCCGAACAAACCGCTCACGAAAACGGTGTTGTTCAGATACCAGATCGCTGTTTGACGAGTGGCGGCATTGTAAAGCAGATAGTCCGGCTT
>DASTZJ010000156.1:0-19053 GCA_035764345.1 Candidatus Udaeobacter sp. | reverse complement strand
CGCGTCCAGACACACCCGCGCACCAGCCAGCTTAAATGGATTTTCTTACACGGCTAACTTGCCCATTCCGCGCGAACAGTCAGGGATGGGAGATCCCCTGAAACAAATCGGATTAACAGTGGTACTGATAGCGCGAAAAGGCTTTTTTGTTTGATTCGAACTCTACGCACACTGGCCATGAAAGAGTTAGAGTCATATCTTAACGATCATCTCGCCGGTTCCGTTGGCGCTCTGGAACTGCTTGCGCGCTGGGCACAGCTGTATAAAGACAAACCCCTTGGCGCTTTCTTTACTCAGCTCAAAGCCGAGATTCAGGCGGATCAAGCCACATTGCGCGATTTGATGCGCGTCCTCGGTGTCGAAGAAAGCAAGGTGCGCCGGGTAGGGGCATGGGCAGTGGAAAAGGTTGGCCGCGCGCGATTCATGATTGCAGGGGATGAGACTGACAGCTTGGGATTGGTGCTTGCGTTGGAAGGACTGGTTATGGGAATCGTCGGAAAGAAACTTCTGTGGCGCGCATTGGCCGCGGCGAATTTGTCAAAAGTTGGAGCATTTGATTTCAAGGAGCTAGAACGTCGTGCCGAACAACAATTTGAACGGACCGAAGCCGAACGGATTCGGGCGGCGCGGCGGGCGATTGGAAGCACGACTGGTCTGGATTGACGTTCCCAATGTCTGTGCCTGCGCGAAAGGTCGTTAAGAAAAAGTCCGTCGAAGCCGATGCCATTGATTCGGCGGAAGTGGCGGAAGAGGCCGGTTTGCGGTACGTCACCGATGATCGTCCTGGCTACACACGTAAAGCGAATGGCGACCACTTGGAGTATTTGGATACCGAAGGGAAACCGATCCGCGACCAACAACGTCTTCTCCGAATCAAAGGTTTGGCCATTCCGCCCGCTTGGACGGATGTCTGGATTTCTCCTTCACCAAATGGACATATTCAAGCGACAGGCCGTGACGCCCGCCGACGGAAGCAATACCGTTATCATGAGCGTTGGCGCGAAGTGCGCGACGAAAATAAGTTCGAGCGCGTCGCTAATTTTGTCAGAGCGCTACCGAATATTCGCCGCCGAGTCGCGGCAGATTTGAAATTGAGCGGTCTGCCGCGAGAAAAAGTGCTAGCGACTATTGTGCGACTGCTGGAACGAACCTTTATACGCGTCGGCAATGAAGAATACGCGCGTGATAACAAATCATTCGGCCTGACAACGATAAAAAATCGCCATGTGACGGTGAACGGCGCACAGTTGCGTTTTTGTTTCCGTGGGAAAAGCGGTCGCCAGCACGATGTGGACGTGACGGACCGGCGAATCGCGAAAATCGTTTCGAGATGCCAGGATTTACCAGGTCAGGATTTATTCCAATATGTCGCCGAAGACGGCGAGTTGCGAGACGTAACGTCACAGGATGTGAATGATTATTTGCGCGAAATCACAGGCGAGAATTTCACGGCGAAGGATTTCCGAACATGGGGTGGAACAGTGTTGGTAGCGATCGCGCTTAGTACGCAGGACAGATTTGAAAGCACCAAACAGGCAAAGGCAAACGTCAAAACAGCTATTTGCGCAGTGGCGGAGCTACTTGGCAATACTGCTGCGATTTGCCGTAAGTGCTATGTGCATCCAGCCGTACTGGAAGCTTACCTTAGCGGCAGGGAAATTGCCGGGCTTACAAAGGCAATGAGAAGATCCAACAACATCAATCTACTCGCGGCGGAGCGAGCGATTCTAAAGTTAATTTTCCGACAACCCGAGACTAAGAAGACCTAAAGATTCGCGGTCAATGCCGGTTCAAAGACTGATAGAGCAAGAAGCAAGGCGCTGATTAAAAACACGATGTATTTCTCCATAGATTGTCAGTTACAGTTCGCGCCCCACGGAACGCTTCGCCATCTGCAGACTATCGTTTCCCCTGCAGCAGCGCGAGCGATTTACCCTCGCGATGGTCTACTTGTTCCATCGTGCACTGGCGAGGGTCCTTGTCGAGACGCCAGCGAACAATCTTCGTGCCGTGTCGGAATCGGCCCCCGGTAAAGTGGTCGTAACTAACTTCTACAACCGTCTCGGGAGACAACGGCTCCCATTCGCCCGTCCGATCCGTGCTCCAGCGGCTGGGTCCGCCGGGCGCGTTGCCAGTGAACCCAGGCGGCTTTTTGAGCGCTTCAAATTTTCTTGTTAGAGCCCATCGTTCTGATGCCTTGAACGCGGACGTGAACCCAACATGGTGCAGCAAGCCATCCTTACCATAAAGCCCAAGCAGAAGTGAACCCACGAGCCGGGAACCACGCGCGTAGCGAAATCCGCCAATAACGCAGTCGACCGTACGGATTTGTTTTACTTTCACTACGGCAGTGCGTTCGCCGTAAGCATATGCGGCGTCCAAGCGTTTCGCCATCACTCCATCAAGATCGCCGCCAGCTTTTTTAAACCACTTGCTGGCAACCCGGTAATCAGTTGCAGCTGGCGAGAGGCGTATGTTCTTTGTCGATCGCAGATTCGAACGCCCGAATCTTTCAAGAAGCCGCCGACGCTCGCGCAAAGGTCGGTTCAAATAAGATTGTTCATTTTCCGCCAGCAGATCAAACGCAATGTAAATTGCTGGATGCGCTCTGGCCAGTTTCTGGACACGACTCGCGGCGGGATGCAAACGCAGTTGCAATTCCTCGAATGAAAGCGTGCCACCGACGGGGACAACAAGTTCGCCATCCAGAACAAATTGCTGTGCGCGCAACCTGGCGATCGCGTCGACGATGTCGGGAAAATAACGCGCGAGTGGCTGACCAGCCTTTGATTGTAAATAAATCTCCTCCCCATCACGAAACGCAATGCAGCGAAACCCGTCCCACTTGGGCTCATATTGCCAGCCGTGTCCGGCGGGAATTTCGTCGACCGAACGCGCTTCCATTGGCGGTAACGGCGGCTTTAATCGCATCTACTAGCCGATGTTCAGGGAGGAGGGTTGGCTACAGTTCCTTAGATCACGACGTCCAAAGTAGCTCGCCGCGGCGAAATAATCCAGGAAAGGAGAAACTATGGGCACGATCTTGTTGATTATCCTAATCCTCCTGTTGATTGGAGCGTTACCCGCCTGGCCGTACAGTTCCGGTTGGGGGTACTGGCCAAGTGGCGGATTAGGCTTGATTCTTCTGATTTTAATTATCCTCGCTTTGACGGGACATCTTTGAGCACGCCCGTTTGTTTCACCGGAAGTCGCCAAGACGCCTCAATCTTGGCCTGCTCCGTGCGGAACGCGATCTTAGAAGGCGAGCGCTTGTCAGCGTTTCAAGCGCAGGAGAATTCGCGCCATTGGTCGCGCATGTTTCAGCAGCTGATTTCCCTCGGGAAAATCAAAGTCGTTGATGACGTCGATCAAAAGCAGGGCAAACTTATGTTTATCTGGTGCGCTTCCGTGCAGATTGACGTTTTTTTCTGGCATCGGCTTCTCTCCAGAGATAGGCACGGTAGCAGGGCGCCGTCTGTTATAACCTTGGCGCTCTTATACTTTCATTTTTGAAGCATAAGAGCCTGATTTATTATCAGCGTGACAGCGCTAAAGCTGAGCCAAGTGAGGACCCATTCCTCCCAGTTGAGATTCATTCCCCCTAGCCAAAGAATCAAGCAAACCAGCGCGCTCGCAGAGAGAGAAAAGCAGAAGATGCAACTAAGCCATTCCTTGGCTGAGCCGCGGCCACCCGGCATTGCATTGCGAAGACGCTCAAAAACAGCAAACGGACCACGCTCCTTAGCAACCAGATGGCTCAATCTGAAGGTCGCTAGCGACCCTAGGATGAAAAGGAACCAGCGCATTTAATATCTGTTCAAAAAAAGGAAAACTTCAGCGGCGGCAAACATCAGGGCAGATCATCGAACGAGGGCAAGGAGGCGGAAGAAGCGAAGGCGCCTCTCTGCCCAACTGAACAAAGCCGGAATGATTCGTCTGCGAGTCTTTCAAGTTCAAGGAACGCCCTCAGCTTTTCGTCCGCTCGCACAACGAACCGCTTTCGGTCCTCGCGGTGTGCCATCACAGCAACAAAGATCGTCGCTTCGTGGCAATTGCACCACCGTCAAGGCGAACTCTTAGAACAGCCCGAGGACTTTGAGGATGATCACGATAACGACGATCACTCCAATTATGTAAAAGATGTTTCTGCTCATGCCGGTGACTCATAGCAGATCGCGTGTGCGATGGTCAAGATTTATCCGAAACTTATCAGCCATCCATCGAAAATTGCCTAACGAGTCAACGCAGCTAACCACTGGCCGGCACGAGAACGATGACCGCCTTCGAGAGAAAAAGTCTCCCGAGCGGCGTATCTCGTAATTGCTGATCTGTGAAGTCGATCCTGTAACAACGCAAGACGCGCCTTCTGTTCTGCCAACGGGCAGAACCGGAAGGCGCGAATGGAAACAAAGGAGTTTAACTCTTTTGGCTCTTAATCCTCATCGAGAATCACGCGATCAACCATGATGTTGTCGCCTGTTCCAACGTAGTGGACCTGCACCGGGATACCTACTTTAACTCTCGTTCTCACGGTATCTTCATCCAGGGTTTTGCCACTCCGCGTCACATAAGTGACCGTCTTGCCGAAGCGATAAGTCCGCGGACCGCTGGTTTCCTTGAGCACAATCGTCCTGCCCGGAGTGTACTCCGTGATCGTGCCGCTGCCTTGTGTTGTCGTGGTAGTCGCTGTCGTGGTCTCCGAGACCTGCGCCCATGCGAACGGGGCCGCGACTGCCAAAGCTATGCTGAGTATTATTTTTTTCATTGTATTATTTATTCCTTTTTGGTTCTTTTAGACAGGGCAAACGCTCATGCCAACCAGCTTTCCTTCATGCCGGAAAGCGCTCCCCGGCTTTGTATACCATGTAATCGACCACTGACTGTCACACGGTTGCAAAAAAAACCTCAAACTGGGTGAACCCATCCTACCTCGTATATTCGTACATGAATTTAGGCGCCGTCCCATCCATCAGAATTAATGGGTTTCCGGTCGAAAAAATCGCCCCCTGCGGAAAATCACCAAAAAATTACCAGTTTGATCTAGATTTCCTGCATCGAAGCCGCTCAGCTCTCGCACTCCACCATCACGGTTCGCGCTGAAGATTTCCTTCTTTACTATCTAGCTCGTCGTTTTTGAATGTGAACATGGCGAATTTCTTGCCATCGTCGTACCGCTAAGTCGTTTTTTTAAAGATCATCATATCCTTCGTTTCGACTGTAGTAGGCGGCTGGGCTGCTTCCGTTTTTAGAAAAAGGACATGGCCCGGAGTAAATTCCGTCACTGTGCCCGTACTTTCGGTCGTCGTGGTGGTCGTTTCAGTCGCTCCATTGGGCCCCGATGCAACCGAGGTCGAAGTTGAAGATGTTTGCCCCAACGCCATTGAACCGATCAGAGCTGTGGCAAACGTGACACTAAGGATTTGTTTAATCATTTATTACTTTCTATTTACTAGGTTACAACCAGACCCAAATAGCCTCGCAGCGGCTCCACGTTGCCGTAAAATCTCAATGTTGTTTAACACAACCGCAGCAGCGTTTCGCTCCTCACAAGAACACCGTGAGATCTAGGGCAATTGTCACGTGGCATAGGATTAAGTCTCATTAGGCAATCATCCGCCGTCCTGATTGTGCATTCTCATTATTCAAAGCAGGTTCTGTGCACAGGAAGAGTTCCGAGTCGATAACTTGACGAAAGGATATGTAAGATGCGTTTAACTAATAAAATAAAAGAAGCGGGGGCGACTGGATACATTTTACTTTGGCTTCTCGGAATCCCGATTCCGATTTTGCTCCTCATCTTTCTGCTGCGAGGTTGCACATAAGATAGGAGGGAACCGCTTTATCAAAGCCAGGTCGATCAAGACCAACAATATAAACCTACACATATGAAACTAGAAACACTCAAAGACCTATATATTCACGAACTTAAAGATCTCTACAGCGCGGAGAAGCAGATTATAAAGGCGCTGCCTAAAATGGCTAAAGCCGCTACTAACAAACAGCTTGCGACGGGTTTCGAAGAACATTTCGAGCAGACGAAGGAACATGTGGCGCGTCTTGAAAAGATTTTAACGAGCCATGATGAGTCGACCCGGGGCCCTAAGTGTGAGGGCATGGAGGGTCTTCTTAAAGAGGGAGAGGAAATGATCGAAGAAGATGCTGAAGAGGAAGTGCGCGATGTCGGGCTAATTGCTGCGGCGCAGCGCGTTGAGCATTATGAGATGGCTGGTTATGGCTGCGCTCGGACATACGCCGAGTTATTGGAGGATCGAGATGGTGCGCAATTACTTCAGACTACCTTGACCGAAGAATCAGATACAGACAAAAAGCTAACCAAGTTAGCGAATTCCGTAATCAACGTCGCGGCTAAATAATTAGAGAATAAAGAAACCGGTGGGGATACCGGTTGCGATCACTAATACCAAACACGCTATAAACTCAAAACGAAAAGGAACCGATGAAACGAACTCTATTAGCTTTAGCTTGTCTCAGCGCATTTAGCCTGGCGGCATTGGCTGGCAACAATGAGAAGGAGAAACCCGATAACACAGCAACAAACGAGCGCGATCGCTCCGGTGAAACCAAAATCTCTGGTGACCAGTCAAACAGTTCTGCCGATTTAAAAACCACGCAGGCTATCCGGCAGGCGCTGATGAAAGACGACGAGCTTTCAATGACTGCGAAGAACATTAAAGTCATTACCGCCAACGGCCACGTTACACTCCGCGGACTCGTTAAGACTGCGCAAGAAAAAGCAAAAATCGATCAGCTTGCAAAATCAGCGGCTGGCGGCGCCCAGATCGACAACCAACTCGACGTCAAAGGATCGAACTAACAAACAACCTCACACAAACGAAAGAAAATCATTATGTCTAAATCAGTATTCGGTATTGCAACTACACACGGCCAGGCTGAACGAGTTGTCCAGCAGCTCCAAGGTCAAGGCTTCGCAACCTCGGAAATTTCAGTGCTCATGCCTGATACAGACGGCACGCGTGACGTCGGTCACGTTAAAGCGACAAAGGCGCCGGAGGGTGCAACTACCGGCGCAGCTACCGGGGGCGCTACCGGAGGTGTGATCGGATTGCTGGCAGGAATTGGCGCGTTGGCGATTCCTGGCATCGGTCCTTTTATCGCCGCGGGTCCAATTATGGCGGCGCTTAGTGGCGCGGCCGTCGGAGCGGCGACCGGCGGTGTCGTCGGCGGTTTGATCGGTCTCGGCATTGCGGAGATCGAGGCAAAGCGCTATGACGAGAAGTTGAAAAAGGGGAATTACCTGATCGCGGTGCACACGGATGAAAGCGAAGACGTTGA
This sequence comes from Candidatus Udaeobacter sp., assembly GCA_035764345.1. Lineage (GTDB taxonomy): Bacteria > Verrucomicrobiota > Verrucomicrobiia > Chthoniobacterales > UBA10450 > Udaeobacter. The sequence goes on along the minus strand of DASTZJ010000156.1, from coordinate 11,739 downwards.
TCGGGCGAAGGACATTTTCAAAACGGTTGGCGCTGAGGATGTCAGCACCGTCAGCGAGGCATCGGCACCGAAAGTTTAACAAATGATGAAGATGGGGGAGTTCTATGGGTGACGAAAACCAAAAGGGCCAAGGCACTGCGGTTCCGCCGCAGGCGAAAGAAGAAGCAAAGCGTGGCGTGACGCATGTGCGCAAGGCTACGGAAGATCTCCGCTCAGCCGCAGGCGCAATGGCCGATGAATATCGGGAGCGCGGGAAAGAAGTATGGGATGATGCACTCCATCGCGTCCGCAATTTTCAGGACGACAGTAAGCAATACGTCCGTCAGAACCCGACGAAGGCAGTCTTTACCGCGCTCGGAGTCGGTTTCGTGCTCGGTTTGATTTTCCGTCGTTAGAGGGCGGTCGATCGATGCTGCGAGAGTCTCATGTGGAATGGATTGGCGAAATCAGCGATCAAGAGAAAGATCGGTTTCTGGGCAATGCGTATCCCTTGTTATTTCCTATTGATTGGCCGGAACCTTTTGGTCTTGTGATGATCGAAGCAATCGCGTGCGGCGCTCCGGTGATCGCTTATGACGGTGGATCTGTTCCTGAGGTGATGGAAGACGGAGTAACAGGTTTCATTGTACGAGACCTGGACGACGCGGTAACGGCAGTTAGCGGAGTTCGCGATCTTAGTCGGACACGTTGCAGGGAAGTTTTTGAGACGCGGTTCGCGGCAAGGAGGATGGCAAAAGACTATATCGGTGTATACAAGCGCTTGATTCACAGCAACGTTGGGAGAAATCGAAATGGTGTAGTAACATCACCGCATGCTCTGATAAGCGCATAGACGATCGAATCGGACATCACTAGCACAAGTTGATGCAACACTGATCGTTTAAAACCGCCAGTATCAATTCTCCTTTAAGTTCGGTCGATTGGCTCAGCCCGCCTCTCAAAAAAAGATTTTAGGGATTAAAGACACGCACTTCTGCACTTCATAGCGTTTCTCTCTTAGGACGCGCGCAAAAAAACGCGCTGCGTCAAAAAGAGTTAAAAAACAAAAACTTAGGAATAAGAAAGGTAAAGGGGAATTATGAAACTGGATACATTACAAAAACTTTACACCGACGAACTACGTGACCTTTATAACGCGGAGAATCAACTAATGAAAGCGTTGCCTAAAATGGCGAAGGCTGCCTCGTCCGAAGAATTGAAGGACGCTTTCGAGAAACACTTGGAACAGACCAAAGGCCACGTGGAACGCCTTGAACAGGTTTTCGAAGAGCTTGGCGAAAAGCCGAAGGGCAAGACATGCCGTGCTATGAAGGGGCTTATTGAGGAGGGATCGGAAATTCTAAAGGAAGACGGGGAAGATTCCGTAATTGACGCCGGTATCATTGTTGCGGCCCAGAAGGTCGAACATTATGAGATCGCCGGTTATGGCAGCGCGCGCACTTTTGCCCATTTGCTTGGCCAAAACAAAGCTGCGGAGCTTTTGCAAACTACCTTGGATGAAGAAACGGAAACAAACCAGCTTCTTAACAGACTGGCGGAAACCATCATAAATCCAGAAGCCGTCATGGAAACCGAGTTAGCCGTCGCAGGTTCAAACCGATAACTAGCTGCCCTTCGAAAGGCATGTCGCTAGAGTTGTAGAATAGGCCCAACGTCCTTAGGGAAAATCCCGACCTTCCCAAGAAGCTTAGGAGCCTCGTAAGGTCACCTTACAGCAAGATGCATCAGTCCAAACCGCCTTTCTAAGGCGATTTCAAGAAAGACAAGGCCTAATCGCTACCTGCGTAAAGGACAGTCAGAAGTCAGTAATATAACAATGAAAGGTACTATGGAAGCACAACACAATCCGAACGAACCGGGCAAGCCTTCTGCTCCCGGACAGCAAGGCGGCCAACAACAGGCAGATCGCGAAAGACAGGAACGCGAGCGTCAACAGCGCGAACGCGAGAAACAAGGCGGTGGTGGCGGCCAACAAGGCGGTGGTCAGCAAGGCGGCCGATAAGCCAGGTTGTATCAGATTAATAAGCGGCGGGAGGCGACTCCCGCCGCTTTTGCTTGTCGACTGACCATGAAAATTGGCTATTCCTAGGGCATTTGGGCATTTGTCGAACTCAAGTCTAGCTGGTAAAGAAATATTACGAATGTGATTAGCAGTATTTATAACGGATGCTATGCGCGTCTCAGAAACCAGGTGGGTAACTCCGATAGCCAAATCTAATTCTAACTCCGAGCAGGGACTGAAATCTGAGCGTCAGAATGCTGTGCCGGAATCAAGGTCGATCCGCTCACCACAGTGCAATTGAGTGAATTGAAGTCTGCTAGGCTCCGACTTGGTCGAGAACCTCTTGGAGCTCACGAAGGTCCACTGGTTTGACGAGATGAAAATCAAATCCCGCTTCCATGGAGCGTCGAACATCTGCCTCGCTGCCAAAGCCAGTGATCGCGACTGCCTTGACTGGATGCTGTCGCTTCGCCTCAGAGATCACCTCGTAGCCGCTTCCATCGGGAAGACGTATGTCGCACAACATTACCTCGAATTTTTGCAATAATATGGCGCGCGATTTACCTCTCACCCACAACTGAAATTTAATGGCCGAAATGGGTGAGCAGTCGCGACAAAGTATATTGCGTGTCTTTATGGTCTTCCACAAGCAGGATGCGTAATTGTTTCGCTGGGCGTTTGGGAGCGCGGAAATTCTTCGCATTTTTTCCGGCGTCTTCTGGCAAGGCGTCAAGTGTTACCTTGAAGGCGCCCCGAACCTCCGACCACGACTCGCAGCTTCAATCGTGCCCTGGTGCAGATCAACAAGACGCTTGGTAATGGCGAGGCCTAGACCAAGGCCACCAAACAATCGGGTCTAAACTGCCGGATCTAGGAAATTGTCTCGTGTCTGTGCGGCTGCGTGGAAAAAGCGAAGAACCCGGTCGTTTTTTCTGTCGCCAGCTAGCGCTGTCTAGTATTTTGACCGATAAGCCAATCCGGCGTTCGCCGGATTGTGCGGCGACTGGTACAACAGGATGCTTTGGCCATGACGCTTCATCCTTCGACCTGCTTATCCGACGAAGAAAAACTGGAAGTCTTGCGACGACTCGATCAATTCCGGCAGTGGCACTCACTGGATGAGAAACGTTATTGCCTTGTTTGCGGCGAAATCATCACTGGGCGGGAAATCCAGGTAATTGGGAGCCCGCTTAAAGAGAGGCCGCTGCGCATCATTTGTCCGACGGAGCATTGCAGTGCGACGCCGATGGAATGGGTGCGGCCAACCGAGGATGTCTTGATAAGAATTGCGATGGTGGAGGCTGAGCGCCACAGGCTTAACCTGATCACACTAGCGGGCCAGGCAATGCAATCCTACCAAAGAAAGGCAACAAGCAATACGATCAGCCGAACAACGCTTAAACCAAGAGCCGGACAGTAGTATCCGGAAGTAGCAGACTGAGACGCGTGGATACAAGGTACCATCCGATTCATGAAACATAGAATGGCTTTGTCCTCGGAAAAGGTGGAATCGCGCAATGACGCTTCTGACGACGAGCACGAAGCGGAAAAGGTCGCATCCCGTGCCGGCTTACGCATGGCCGAGCTACTACAGAAACCCTTCGATGTCAGATCGATCGCCCTCACCGGTCTGTTTGTCCTGGCGGTCTTCTACACCATCTACTTCATGCGCTCGATCCTGCTGCCGATCGTTCTTGCGCTGCTTCTCAGTTTTCTGTTGAGGCCAATAGTACGTGGACTCGCTAAATTGAAGATTCCGTTGCCGGTGGGTGCGGCGTTGATCCTTATCGGACTTTTTGCGCTTGTCGGTTATGGAATCTCCACGCTGGCCACGCCGACGGTCGAATGGCTTCAGAAAGCACCGCTCGGTTTGACGGAACTGCAACGCAAGCTCCTGCCGGTAAAAAAATCCGTAGCGCAAGTGGCCCAAGCGACCGGCGAAATCGAGAAGCTGGCCACAACTAATGCGGAGACCAGAACCGTGGAAGTGAAGCGGCATCCCATTACTGAGATGTTCGTCGCGCGCACGCCGGAGTTTATCGCCAGCGCTGTTCTGTTGACGATCCTACTCTATTTCCTGCTCGTTTACGACCAGGCCTTCATCGCTAAGCTGGTCAAGTTGCTACCTACGCTCTCCGATAAAAAGGCAGCCGTCGGCATCGCGCACGACATCGAATCGCAGGTCTCGCGTTATCTTTTGACCATCACGGCGATTAATGCCTGCCTCGGACTGGCCGTCGGAACCGCAGTGGGGCTGCTCGGTTTGGCGAACCCGGCAATGTGGGGTGTCATGGTGGCGCTGCTTAATTTCGTTCCGTATCTGGGCGCTCTCACAGGCATCATTTGTATGACCATAGGCGCCGTCTTGAGCTTTAATAGCCTGGGGTATGCCCTCATCTTTCCTGCCATCTATCTGGCTTTTGGTACCTTGGAAGGCAGTTTCGTCACCCCATGGGTTATGGGGCGCTCCCTTACTTTGAATCCCGTTATCATTCTCCTCTCGCTTACTTTCTGGGCCTGGATGTGGGGAATCGTCGGCATCATTCTAGCCGTACCAATCTTAGCCGCTTTCAAGATTTTCTGCACGCATATCAAACCGCTGGAGCCGCTCGCGGAATTTCTTAGCTGACGTGACACTCACAAAGACTTTGTGCCTTTTGGCCGACGTCAGCCATGCTTTTTAGTCGTCGCAGCGTATCGATCCCTAGGCCGTTCTCCTATTCGCTAGCAAGTGCGAAATCAGAAACACGCGCAGTTACTGGTTAATGCGATTCAATCCTTAAAAGGAGGAGGTGAGAAACATGTTAGGTTGGGCTATAACTTTTCTAATAATCGCGCTGGTAGCAGCGGTGTTTGGATTTGGCGGAATCGCGGCAGCGTCAGCGGGATTCGCAAAGGTCTTATTTTTCATATTCCTGGTGATATGTGTGCTCTTCTTTATTTTTGGCTGGAGAGGCCGCGGAGTCTCATAATCCGCTGGCATCTCATAAAGCACACGCCCACTGGGTTTGATTTACGATCCGCAGCGGCGGAGATTGAGTCTGATTGTGTTAGCAGGTCTCATTCTAGTGTGCACCTTAACCTCGCGATTTTAGACCTTCAGCAGCTCTCAAGCTCGGTTCGAAGATCTTCTTTTGATTTTGCCGAGTTTGTTTTTGAAGTCGCCCAAGAAGCTCGTCCTCTTTTCCTTTAGCAAACGTAAGGTCATCATCGGTTAATTGGCCGTACTTCTGTTTGGCGTTGCATTTTACCTCATTCCAACGGCCCTTCCATTGTGGATTCGCTCTAGCGGCAAGACTTAGTTTGTGAGGCGCTGATTGGTTTAATTCACCGCCTTCAGAGTTCGCGTAAAAACTAGTAGTTTTGCTGAAGTTAATTGCCTACCTGGGGAATGTACGATAAAACGCGCCCTAGCTATTCCACCCGTCGGCAGGGACAGAAAGGGCGCGTGGTAGACAAGCGAGACTAGGCTTCTTAATCCTCGTCAAGAATCACTCGATCAACCATCACGTTGTCGCCTGTCCCGACGTAGTGGACCCGCACGGGAATACCGACTCTAACTCTCGTTCTTACCGTATCTTCATCCAGGACCTTGCCGCTCCGCGTGACATAGGTGACCGTCTTCCCGAAGTGGTAAGTCCGCGGTCCGCTGGTTTCTCTGAGTACGATCGTGTTTCCAGGAGTGTACTCGGTGATCGTGCCGTTGCCTTCCGTTGTAGTCGTTGTTGTGGTGGTCTCTGAGACCTGCGCCCATGCGAACGGAGCCACAACTGCCAGGGCTATGCTCAATAATATGTTTTTCATTGTATTCTTTCCTTTTCGTTCTTTCTGTGGACAATCACTTCCGCTGCGAGCGTTCGTCGCTGGTGGAAAGTGAAGCCCGCTTATACATCATGGAATCGGGTGCGCTCCGTTGTTTGGTTGTCAAAAGAACGGACTTACTAATTCCGCACGCTGCCGTCTCGTAGTTGTTGTATCCAGTGTCGTAAATCCCGCATGGACATGAAATTGACGATTCGTTGTGCAGGAAGTCTCGCCCGTAATGCAGGGGCGAGACCAAGCTCGATGAACTCCAGTTGCCACGGATGATGCGCGTCTTTGCCTAACGAGATAAGCGTTCTGGGCTTTCGCGCGACTTTGAGTATGTCAACATTCAAGTCCTGTCGATCCGGATAACAGTAGATTTCCAACGCCTTACCGAGTCTGGCAGCCTCCGTACAAAGACCCGGCCAGTTTGCTTTCAAGCCTAAGTCGATAAGAACCCCTGTCTCGCGCTCTGCGTTATGATTCGTTGGTTTCATCAAGCTGGCTGACGAAGTCCTTAGGTACAGGTCGTGCTGGCAACAACGATCGCGCGAATTTGGCGACGCGATTTACCAAGTCCGGCAAACCGGCAAGTTTTTCGATTTGGCTCACAAGAGCGCTGCCGATGACCGCGGCATCCGCAAAACGCCAGACCTGGCGAACCTGTCGTGCTGTTGAAATGCCGAACCCAACCGCGATGGGTAAGTCGCTTACTGCCCGCACACGTTTTACAAGAGGTTCGGCGTTGCGGGGCATTTCATTTCGGGCACCAGTAACGCCTGCCCGCGAAACAGCGTAGATGAATCCATCCGCTTGCTTAGCAACGCGCCTTAGCCGTTCGTCCGAAGTAGTCGGTGCGACGAGAAAGATTAGATCTATACCGTGGTCACGAAATGCTGTAATCCAAGGGCTAGCTTCTTCAGGAATCAGATCGGTGATCAGCACCGCATCCACGCCAGCTCGCTTGGCCTCCTTTGCCAGGCGAGCTTTGCCGAATTTCAAGAGGGGATTGAGATAACTGAAGAGCACAATCGGCAGGTCGATGTGCTCCTTTACGTTCGAAATGCATTTTAGCGCGTCGGAAAGTGTCACACCGTTTCGCAGTGCGCGCTCAGATGCGCGCTGAATCACTTCGCCGTCGGCAACCGGATCGCTGAAGGGCACACCAAGCTCAATGATGTCTGCTCCAGCCGCTGCCAGTTCGACCAGGAGAAGTTCGGTGGTTACCAGATCGGGATCGCCTGCCGTGATAAACGGGATGAATCCGCCGCGCCCAGAACGTTTGAGTTCAGCAAATGTGTCGCGTACCCGACTCATTGCGGCTGCAAATCTGCAACGAGTTGGACATCCTTATCGCCGCGGCCAGACATATTAACGATGATGCAGTCGTTTTGTGGCAACTCGCGTGCGACACGAATCGCGGGCATGATAGCATGTGACGTCTCTAATGCGGAAATGATTCCTTCCAATTTGGCGCAGAGTTGAAATCCCTCGAGCGCCTCGGTGTCGCTCGCCTGGACGTACTTGGCTCGACCGGTGTCATGAAGGAACGCGTGTTCTGGGCCGATCGCTGAGTAATCGAGGCCAGCTGAGATTGAATGAGTGGTTGCAATCTGACCGTTCGCATCCTGAAGCACGTACGACATCGTGCCCTGCAGAACGCCGACCTGCCCACCGCCACTAGCTACTCCACGGTGGAATCTCGCGGCGTGCTCGCCCAATGAATCTCCCCGCCCTCCGGCTTCGACGCCGATTAACCGGACCTCGTCGTCTCTAATGAAAGGATGAAACAAACCAATCGCGTTTGAACCGCCACCCACGCATGCAATTAGCGCGCGGGGCAATTTACCCGTCGCAGACAAAATCTGTTCGCGCGCTTCGCGTCCAATTATCCTCTGGAACTCTCGCACCATGAGTGGATACGGATGCGGACCGAGTGCGCTGCCGAGCAGATAGTACGTATCATGCACGTTCGTTACCCAATCGCGCAGTGCCTCATTGATTGCATCCTTTAAGGTGCGGGTGCCAGCATTCACGGTAACGACCTCGGCGCCGAGCAATCGCATTCGGAAGACGTTGAGTGCTTGCCGTCGCACGTCTTCGGCGCCCATGTAGATAACGCAGCGCAATCCGAACAACGCGCAAACCGTCGCGGTCGCGACGCCGTGCTGGCCCGCACCTGTCTCAGCAATGACGCGACGCTTGCCCATTCGACGCGCAAGCAACGCTTGTCCCACAGCGTTGTTGATCTTGTGCGCGCCGGTGTGCAAAAGATCTTCGCGCTTCAAATAGATTTGCGCGCCACCGGCGTGCTCCGTCAGCCGTCGCGCGTGAAACAGCGGTGTCGGCCGGCCACAGTAATCGCGGAGCAGTTCGTTGAGTTCGTGCCAAAAACTCGGCTCCTCTCTCGCGCGCATGAACTCGTTAGTCAGCTCGTCGAGCGGCGCTACTAATGTTTCCGGAACATAGCGACCGCCAAACTTTCCCCAATGCCCATGCTCGTCTGGCTCGCTCTTTGTGATCGGCGATTTCTGCATCGGAGATTACGGAAACGAAGAAAGGGCTATTGAGGAATCCGCCATTCGAACAGCCCTGATAAAATTGCGGAGCGCGCGATGATCCTTAACGCCCGGCGCACTCTCAACCCCGCTGCAAACATCTACAGCGTGCGGCAAAACAGTTGCGATGGCTTGGTCGACATTTTGTTCGGTTAAGCCGCCGGAGAGAATGAGGAATCGCGCGAAGGAACGGGTTGTTCGTGCGGCTCGCCAATCACACGTCAGGCCAGTTCCGCCACGGAGACTGTGATGATGCGCGTCAACCAGAACGTCGCAATCGCCAAACAAAGAGACCTCTTTGGGTCGGAACTGAGGATCCGTCGAAAACGCCCGGATTACACGAAATTCACGAGCTAACTTGCTGCACGTGTCCGGTGACGTGCGCCCGTGTAATTGCACACATCGAACACCGGCTGCGTCCCCGATATTCCGAATTTCTTCGGCGCTGGCATCTACGAAAACTCCGACCGCACAAACTCCAGGCGGTATCGCTTCGATAATTCGCCGGGCGACCTTTGGCTCAATATAACGTGGACTTTGCGAGTAGAAGTTGAATCCAATCATATTGGCGCCGAGTTCAGCGCACGCTCTGGCATCTTTAACATTCGTGATACCACAGATCTTGATTTGCACTGGAGTCATGATGGGGAAAATGACGAAGATCGAATGACGAATGACGAATTAATAACGACGCCACAATTATTGTAGGGCGTTTCTGCGGAACGGTGCGTGTTTAGCGCCAAGGGTGCTATATCATTATCAGCCTGGGGCATCGCCCAAGGAATTTGAATGCCCAAGAGGCAAGCGCTGAAAGCGCGAATCAATTCAGCGCGCGTTCTCAATTCCGGCGGCGAGAAGTGAATCGCGCCTTCAGCGCTGATGTTTGTCTTTCCATCAATCCTGGCGCGTTTCCCCAGGCTGGCGATGCATACTGCGCCTTTGGCGCTAAACACAAACGCAAAACGCCACGGCGTCTGACACAGACGGCCTACACTTTCGTCATTCGGATTTCTGGCTTCTTTCATCATTCGTCATTCGGATTTCGTCATTTCATTACTTGCTGACCTTCAGCAGCGGTAACTAAATCGCGAAGGGCCGTTTCTGGATCGGGCGCACGCATTAACGCTTCGCCAATTAGGAAGCCGCGGGCTCCGCGTTTACGAAGGTGACGCAACGATTCCGCACTTTGCAATCCGCTTTCGCTGATCAGGATCCTGTCTCGCGGAGCTTCGGCGATCAAACGTTCGCTTGTATTCAGTGAAACCTGAAATGTACTGAGGTCGCGATTATTTACTCCGATGAGACTGGCGCCTGCATTTACAGCGCGGCTTAATTCCTGGGACGCATGCACTTCGACAAGCGCATCGAGTCCAAGTTCGTCTTCGGCGAGCGAGCGCAACTCTTCTAACAAAGTATCGTCCAGTGCAGCCACAATCAACAACACGGCGTCGGCCCCCGCGATGGCGGCTTCAAAAATCTGGATTGGATCGATAATGAAATCTTTGCGTAAAAGCGGCAGGTTGGTGCTGGATTGTGCCGCGCAAAGATCGACAATCGAACCGCCAAAATATTCTTCGTCGGTGAGGACGGAGATCGCGCAAGCGCCACCGCGTTCATAGCAGCGAACAATCTCGCTGACCGTTAAATCGTCGCGAATAATTCCCGCGGAAGGCGATCTGCGCTTGAACTCCCCGATGATCTTTAGTCGCGGTGAGTCCGACTCCAGCGCTCGTAGCAACCGATGCGGATTAGCCTTCTGTCGAATCTCTAATGCGCGCTTGCGAAAGTCTCGTGAAGAAGGATACGCTCGAAGCTGCGCTACGGTCTTACGTTTTCGCTCGAGGATTTGGGAGAAAATATTTTTGATCATAGGCCTCGATTTGTCTCCCGGACCAGCACATCCAACTTCGATGCGGCTCGTCCGCTGTCGATGCTTTCACGAGCGAGGCTGGCCGCACAACGAAGATCCGGAGCAACGCCTGCGAGATGGAGCGCGGCAGCGGCATTAATGATAACGAGATCCCGCGCAACAGCTACTGGGTGCGTCTTCACGCCCCGCAAAATTCCGCGGATCAGTTGTGCGTTTTCTTGCGGCCCCTTTCCACGAAATCCGTCGAAGTGTTGACGTTTCAATCCAAAGTCTTCAGGCGACAGCGTAAATGTTTCCACTTCCCCGGTGGACGAACACGCGGCGACGTGCGTTTTGTCCGCAATTGTTATTTCATCCAGGCCATCGGCGCCGTGCACGACCCATGCTTTCTCAACGCCGAGACCAGCAAGTGCTGACGCGACGCGTTCAAGTAGTGAGAGGTGCCGGACGCCGAGGATCTGAAAGGGTGGCCGCGCAGGATTCGTCAGAGGGCCGAGCAAATTGAATGTAGTATGCATCCCGAGTTCACGGCGCACGTGCGCCACGCGGGCCATCGCAGCATGAAAAAGCGGGGCAAACATAAAACAGATTTCATGCTCATTCAGGCAGCGCTCTACGATCTCGGGTGGAGCGGTTGTGTTGACGCCAAGCGCTTCGAGCACATCCGCGCTGCCACAGCGCGACGTTGCCGCCCGGGAGCCATGTTTCGCCACTGGCAGACCGGCACCTGCAATCACAAAAGCCGCTGCCGTTGAAACATTAAAAGTTTTTGCAGCGCTTGATCCGGTGCCCGCTGTATCGATGAAACGCGCATGACGCGATCGCAATGGCAGCGCGCGATTCCGCATCGCTTCGGCGATTCCTGCGAGCTCATCGAAGGTCTCGCCCTTTAGAGCCAGGCTGGTGAGCGCAGCCGCTATCTGCGCGTCTGTAGCAATAGGATTAAGCAAACAGCCTAAAAAATTTGCGGCCTCGACACGGCTGAGATTCTCACCCCGCATCAGGCGCAGCGTTAGTTCGCGCAGTTCGAAATCGCCGATCTCGCTGGCATTGTATTCGCGTTTGCCTCCTCGTGGTGGCCTGATCTGTTTCGCCATTGAGAGCGCTTTTGCCATCGCACGCGCTTTATTAACGGTTTCCTCGTATTCCGCATGTGGATTTGAGTCAGCGACGATGCCCGCGCCGGCTTGGAAGTATGCCTTCCCATTTTTCAAAACCGCGCAGCGCAGCGCGATGCAGGAATCAACATGGCCATCAAATCCAAAGTAGCCGATCGCGCCTGCGTAACAGCCGCGTCTGGTCTTTTCCAGTTCGCTGATAATTTGCATGGCGCGAATTTTCGGCGCCCCAGAGACGGTGCCCGCGGGAAACGTTGCTCTGACCAGATCGAACCCGGTGCAACCCGTACGCAGGCGACCAGTGACATTTGAAACGATGTGCATCACGTGGCTGTAGCGCTCGATCTCCATCAACTCCGTCACGCGCACGGTGCCGAAGTCTGAAAC
>DASTZJ010000155.1:0-3978 GCA_035764345.1 Candidatus Udaeobacter sp. | reverse complement strand
GGGTTTTGGAGCCGGTTGCAGTTCGCCTTTACCCTGATCTATCACTACCTCTTCCCACAGCTAACCATGGGATTGGCGTGGTTCCTGGTTTATTGGAAATGGCGTGCCCTGCGGACAGGCGATGAGAAATACAATCAAGCGGTTCGGTTTTGGGCCAAGATTTTCGGACTTAATTTTGCTGTGGGCGTTGTTACCGGCATTCCCATGGAGTTTCAGTTCGGAACGAACTGGGCAGACTTTTCCCGGTACGCCGGCGGCGTGATTGGACAAACGCTGGCGATGGAAGGAATGTTCGCCTTCTTTTTGGAGAGCGCGTTCGTCGGCGCGCTAATCTGGGGCGAGAAACGACTTGGGCCACGCGGGCATTTTGCTGCCGCGTTGGCAGTAGCGCTCGGGAGCTGGATTTCCGGTTATTTCATTCTGGTCACGAATGCTTTCATGCAGCATCCGGTTGGTTACCGGATTGAAGCGAACGGCTCGTTAGGCATCGCTAGTTTGAGCGCTTACCTGTTAAATCCCTGGGCCTGGGTGCAGTTCGCTCATAATCAACTGGCGGCGGTCGTGACTGGCTCGTTCGTAGTTGCAGCGATCGGAGCCTTTTATGCCCTGCGAGGGCTCCATCCGACTCAGGCTACGCTATATTTGCGCGCGGGCACGTTCGTTGGATTGATTGCGTCTCTCCTTGTTGCTTTTCCGACTGGCGACCAGCAAGCCAAGATGGTCGGTAATCATCAACCGGTCACACTAGCCGCCATGGAAGGTAAGTTCGAGGGCGGCCCGATGGCGCCTGTGGCTCTCATCGGGCAACCCAACGTCGCCGCGCAGCGACTGGATAACCCGATCGAAGTTCCGGGCGCGCTCAGTTTTCTCGCTTACGGGCACTTTGGAAGTTTTGTCAACGGACTGAACGACTTTCCCAAAGACACGTGGCCCGATAACATCGAGCTTCTCTACTACTCGTTTCACATCATGATCACGCTCGGCACTCTTTTCATCCTCCTTATGACTTATGCCACTTTGCAGAATTGGCGCGGCCGACTGGAATCCAGCACTTTCCTGCTATGGGTATTGATGCTGGCATTGCCGTTTCCTTACATTGCCAACACACTCGGCTGGATGACGACTGAACTAGGACGTCAACCATGGCTGGTCTACGGACTCTTTCACACGCGCGACGGCTATAGCAAAGTGGTGAGTAACGGTAACACTATTTTCACCCTGATCGGCTTCACCGGTCTTTACTTTGTGCTCGGTCTGCTCTTTCTCGGCCTAGCGGGCCTCGAGATCGCCAAGGGTCCGGACGAGGATGTGGTTGAGAGGCGTGGAGAAGAGGCGCGTATATGATCGGCACATGGTACAGCATTGTCAGCTTGATGCTTATCATCTATGTCGTCTTGGACGGACGCAATTTCGGTGCTGGAATGCTCCATTGGTTTGTCGCCAAAACGCCCGACGAACGACGACAGGTGATCGCTGCGATAGGGCCGCTTTGGTCATGGCACGAGGTGTGGCTCGTCGGATTCGGCGGAACGTTGGTCGCGATATTCCCACGACTGATGGCGTCGGCCTTTGCAGGTTACTACCTCGCGCTGTTTCTAATCTTATGGTGCCTGATTCTGCGCGGAGTTTCGATCGAAGTTGGAGGCCATATTAATGATCGACTTTGGCAGGGGTACTGGGACTTCAACTTTGTGTTATCCAATTTTCTCCTGGCCATCCTTTTTGGCGCGGCGGCAGGCAATCTGGCGCGGGGCGTTCCGCTTGACGCCCAAGGCAACTTCTCTATGGCGTTTTTCACAGACTTCAATGTGCGCGGCAACGTTGGGCTACTCGACTGGTATACCGCATCCATTGCAATTTTCACGGCCGTCATGCTGGCAGCTCACGGTGCGACGTATCTTACGCTGAAGACGGAAGGACCAGTGCATGATCGGTGTGAAAGGTATGCGAAGTATCTCTGGATCGCAGTCGTCCCGCTTCTTCTAATAGTCCTGGTTGAGTCAAGAATAGTTCGTCCGGATCTGCCCGGCCGCGCGTGGTCTAATCCATTTTGGTGGCTGGGATTGGTTGTAATCATCGTCTCAACTATGATGCTGATTTCCGGCCTAGCGAGTCGCCAAGAACTGCGTGCCTTCATCGGATCGAATTTTCTAATTGTAGGTTTGTTGGCCATGGGAGGCGCCACGATTTTTCCGGTGATGCTTTACTCGACGCTTGCGCCTGAAAATTCACTGACCGCCTATGCGGTGGCGGCCGGTCCTACATCTTTGCGTTTTGCCGCCTTTTGGTGGCCAATCGGTTTTGCCCTGGCGGTCTTCTATTTCGTCTTCATCTCACGGCGTTATGCGGGAAAAGTCAGCCTCCAACGTGACACTCAAGGTTTTTATTAGCGCTGTGGTAGTATGGTCTCACGTAAACCAGATGCCCTCGTTATTGGTGCTGGACCGGCGGGAGCGATAGCCGCTCTCTGTGCTGCGGACTTAGGCGCACATACCGTGTTAGTGACTCGCGATGAATTTGGCGGCATGGCAGCCAATGACCGACCGGTTCCGGTGCGGGTCCTGTCTCAAGCCGCGCGACTGATCCGTGAAGCTCGACAGTTATGTCAATACGGCGTCACCGTCAGCGATCCAGTGCTGGATTATTCACGGCTACTGGCGCGCGTGCGCGAAAACCACCGTGCCTTCCCGCCAGGCGCAACCATTGTCCCCGCTCTTCCGAAACAGCGCGTCAGCGCCGAGGTGGAAGTTCCCTTTCCCCTCAATGTGGTTTTCGGTATCTCGTACCGGCCCACGCCGAAATGGAATCGTGAATTCAATGCCGACTACACGGACTGGAGTTCGCTGGACACGGTAACGATCAAACAAGCGCGGGGATTTGGTTCCTTACTGCCAAAGAACATCCCTGCAGTGCTCAACTGGCAACCCGCGTGGTATTACAAAGTCGGCGCGACCCGTTACTTCGATAACGGCTGGTGGGTCAGCGCCGGTTATATCTACAGCGAGAACGCACTTCCCAACGCTGACTATACCCCGCTGACAGGGGACGAGGCCCGACATTGGCTCAGCATCGGCACCGGGTTCAAACGCGGTCGTTACGACTTCGACATAGCCTATCAATTTGGCATTGCTCCTGACCACATGGTCTCAGGCAGCGCTCCTTCAGCTACCCGGCAGACAGCCGACGGGCGCTATCAATATCTCAGCCACGCACTGCTTGCGACGACTGGAATGCATTTCTAAACACCTAACCACCTTATGTTGCAGGAACAACTTCCAGGACGTGATGAACATGAATAACAATACTAACATAAATGACCGCGACCCGCGTACGCCGCGCGTCGTGATCGTGGGCGGAGGTTTTGGTGGTTTGGCGGCGGCCAAAGCTCTCGGCAACGCACCGACGTGCAATATTCTGATCGATCGCACGAATTACCATCTGTTTCAGCCGCTGCTTTACCAAGTGGCGACATCAGTGCTAGGTCCCGCCCAGATCAGTTCTCCAATCCGTGAAGTATTGCGGAAGCAGAAAAACACGACGGTGATTATGGGCGAGGTCACCGGGCTGAACAAGGAGCAGCGCTGCGTCTTTGTTAATTCCCCTGATCGCGAGCACGTCCCGGTGCACTATGATTACCTCATCCTTGCTACCGGTGCTCGACACAGTTATTTCGGGCACAACGAATTTGAGAAATTTGCTCCGGGGCTAAAGAGCCTGGCTGATGCGCTGTCAATTCGAAACAAGATACTGGAGGCATTCGAACAGGCCGAGGCCGAAGAAGACGTTACTCTTCATCGAGACTTGTTGACGTTCATTTTAGTGGGAGCCGGCCCTACAGGTGTTGAGATGGCCGCGGCCCTCGCGATATTTGTGCATACGACGCTGCGCTCCGACTTCCGGCGAATCGATCCAACCTCAGCTCGAATCGTCTTACTCGATGCCGCGCCGAAGGTTCTCGGCACATTCGCACCAAGTCTT